>NZ_DEYV01000039.1:0-60282 GCF_002364655.1 Pseudomonas sp. UBA3149 | reverse complement strand
CACAGGTCAAGCTTTATTTTGAACTACTCAGCTTTAATAACAATGCGGGCAAATGCCTTCTTGCCTGCCTGACAAACATGAGTGGTACCCAACTTGAAGACAAAGCTTCGATCTACTACTTCACCATCAACCTTTACGCTACCTGCGTTCAGCAAATCACGTGCAGCAGCTGAGTTCTTTACCAGACCTGCGCGATTGAGCACTGCGGCTACGGGCATATCCTCCGCAGTCGTTAACGTTACCTCTGGAATTTCCTCTGGTAGCTCGCCGTCCTTCATGCGATTGCCAGCAGAACGGTGAGCGGTAGCAGCTGCCTCCTCACCATGGAACCGGGCAACGATCTCCTCGGCCAACTTGATCTTGATATCGCGCGGATTGGCACCCGCCTCTACATCATGGCGAAACGCTTCAATCTCACTCATCGCCCTAAAGCTTAAAAGCTCAAAATATCGCCACATCAGCGAGTCAGGCATTGAAACGATCTTATTGTACATAACGCCAGGCGCTTCCTGGATGCCTATATAGTTGCCAAGCGACTTGGACATCTTCTTGACGCCATCCAGCCCCTCAAGCAAAGGCATGGTGAGAATGGACTGCGCCTCTTGGCCATAGGCACGCTGCAACTCGCGGCCCATTAACAAATTGAATTTCTGATCAGTTCCACCAAGCTCGACATCTGCTTTCAATGCAACCGAGTCATACCCCTGAACCAGGGGGTACAAGAACTCATGAATAGCAATGGGTTGATTAGTCGCGTACCGCTTACTGAAATCGTCACGTTCAAGCATACGTGCGACCGTGTACTGAGACGCCAGGCGGATAAAGTCAGCCGGTGTAAGCTTGTCCATCCAAGCAGAATTAAACGCCACTTCAGTCTTCGCCGGATCCAATATCTTGAATACCTGAGCTTTATAGGTTTCGGCGTTTTCAAGAACCTGGTCACGCGTCAATGGTGGACGAGTCGTGCTTTTACCACTGGGATCGCCAATCATGCCTGTGAAGTCACCAATCAGGAAAATGACCTGATGACCCAGCTCCTGGAATTGACGTAGCTTATTGATCAGAACGGTATGGCCTAGATGAAGGTCTGGAGCTGTAGGATCAAAGCCTGCTTTGATACGCAACGGAGTCCCTTTCTTAAGCTTTGTAATGAGCTCAGATTCAACCAAAAGCTCGTCAGCTCCACGCTTGATCAGCGCTAACTGTTCTTCTACCGATTTCATTAGCCAATCCCGCTTAAATTAATGGCGCAACCATACAAGATCACCTGATAAAAACAAGATTTCCAGAAACCTCTACCTATCAGGCACATATTGAAAATTATTAAGGGTTGTTCGGAACTTTATTTGATTATATTTTAGGCAGTTATTCATGCTCAAAAGCACCGCTACGTCATGACACAACCAACTCCAAAAAGCCCGTTGTATCCTAAAAGCCATATCCTGGCTGCTAGTGGGGTCGCTGCGCTTCTGAGTTTGGCTCTGCTGGTGTTTCCTTCTCGCGATGTCGAGGCAAAGAAAACGCTCGTTAATATGGATATTCAGAATAGTGCTGAGCGCATTATTCAAGAAAAGGATGACCTTCGACAGCTAAGCACTCTCTCAGAGCCTGAAGCGTCCACAACTGAAAGTCCGTTCGCCAGTATTCCTGAGTCAACCGAAACGGCTCAAGAACCCAACCCAGCTGAACCCTCTTCTACCGAAAGCCTTGCCTCAGTTGACCCTCAGTGGAAAGTCGAAACTGTTAAAAATGGCGACACGCTTTCCACATTATTCTCGGCAGCCGGTTTGTCAGCAAACGTGCTGCAAGACGTTTTAAATAGCGACAAAGAAGCCAAAGCCCTTAGCCGAATTCACATAGGCCAAAAGCTCGAATTCAAGGTATCTCAGACCGGTGACCTGCTCGGCTTCCGAAGCAAGCCAAACGCCTTGGAAACCATCACGATCTCCAAAGCTGAAAGTGGTTATGACTTTAAGCGTGAAATAGCACAGCCTGATGTTGAAAAGGCTTATGCACGCGGCGTTATTGATAGCTCTCTATTTACAGCTGGCCGACGCGCCGGCCTATCCCACGACATGATCATGTCACTGGCCAACGTGTTCGCCTATGATATTGACTTCGCACTGGATATACGAGAAGGCGACGAATTCGAGGTCATCTACGAAAAGAAGGTGGTCGATGGAAAGCGTGTCGGCAACGGCAACATTTTAGCGGCGCGCTTCACCAACCGCGGTAAAACCTTTACCGCAGTCCGCTATACCAGCAAGCAAGGCACTACGAATTACTACACGGCTGACGGTAGCAGCATGCGTAGGGCATTTATTCGTACTCCAGTAGAGTTTACCCGTATCAGCTCTCGTTTTTCTCTGGGTCGTTACCATCCTGTCCTGAGCAAGATTCGTGCGCATAAGGGTGTGGACTACGCAGCACCAACCGGTACGCCTATCCATGCGACAGGGGATGGCAAAGTGGTAGAAGCTGGGCGCAAGGGTGGTTACGGAAACGCTGTAGTAATCCAGCACGGACAGCGCTACAGCACTGTTTATGGACATATGAGCAAATTCGGTCAAGGCATTCGACCAGGCGTACAGGTCAAGCAAGGACAGGTTATTGGATATGTAGGCATGACAGGACTCGCAACGGGACCTCATTTGCACTATGAATTCCGCATCAATGGTACGCATGTCGATCCGCTCGGCGTAAAGCTACCTATGGCTGATCCTATCGCAAAAAATGAGGTGAAACGTTTCTTGAGCCAAAGCCAGCCTTTAATGGCCCGCATGGACCAGGAAAAGTCCACCCTTCTTGCCATGAACAAGCGTTGACAGGTATGACGCTTTATATAGGGCTAATGTCTGGTACCAGCTTGGACGGACTGGACATTGCCCTTATTGATCAAACAGCTACTAGATGCACGCTTATCGGCTCTCATTATGTGCCGATGCCATCGAGCCTCAAACATAAGCTTCTTGAGCTGTGCAGTGCTGGCGACAACGAACTGGAACGTGCCGCACTGGCTGAGCAGGATTGGGTCCAGTTGGCTGCCCAAGGTATTGAGCAACTCCTCAGCGAAGCGCAGCTATCGACCTCGCATATCAGAGCGATTGGTAGTCACGGGCAGACAGTCAGGCATAGTCCATCTGATGGCTACACGATTCAGATCGGCAACCCGGCACTTCTTGCAGAGCTGACAGGGATTGATGTTGTTGCAGATTTTCGTCGACGGGATGTAGCTGCTGGTGGACAAGGTGCTCCCCTCGTCCCTGCTTTTCACGCGGCCATCTTTGGAGATCCGGCGAAAGAGCGAGCTATTCTTAACATCGGCGGATTTACCAATATTACATTGCTATCACCCGGCCACCCTATAGAAGGCTTTGATTGCGGCCCAGGTAATGTATTGATGGATGCATGGATAAACGAGCACAAAGGCGAGCCTTATGACCAGTTTGGTTCCTGGGCTGCCAGTGGCTCCATTTCATCCATGCTTCTTAATGCCTTTTTGTCTGATCCTTTCTTTGCCAAACAGGGGCCTAAAAGTACTGGGCGCGAGCTATTCAATTTAAGCTGGTTAAAACAAAAGCTCTCAGTGCTTCCTGCGATACCGGTAGCCGATGTTCAGGCAACCCTGGCCGAGCTTACCGCCATTTCTGTCTGTGATTCGCTGCGACTGGTTCAACCCACATGTGCCGAGCTATTTATCTGCGGCGGCGGTGCTCACAATGAGTTTCTGCTTAAGCGACTCTCTGCTCATTTACCAGAAACGCTCGTTACAACCACAGACGAACTTGGCGTTTCGCCAGACTTGGTAGAAGCAATGGCATTTGCCTGGCTGGCACATTGTTTTGTTGAGCGCATACCGGGTAACTGCCCGGACGTAACAGCGGCTAAGGGGCCTAGAATCTTAGGCGCGCTGTATCCTGCCTAAGCGAAAGCGCCGCGTTTAAACGCGGCGCCTCAGTAAAGCCTTCTTAGATTGAGAAAGACTGACCGCAGCCACATGTAGTTGCCGCATTAGGGTTCTTAATGACGAAACGCGAACCCTCCAGCCCCTCCTGATAATCGACTTCAGCGCCAGCCAGATACTGGAAGCTCATGGGATCGACAACCAGACTTACGCCGTCACGCTCTACAATGGTGTCGTCTTCAGCCGTATCTTCATCAAATGTAAAGCCGTACTGGAAGCCAGAACACCCTCCCCCCGTCACAAACACGCGCAGCTTAAGACGAGGGTTGCCCTCCTCATCGATTAAGTTCTTTACCTTATTGGCTGCACCGGGGGAGAACAATAAGGGAGTCGGAATGAAGGTTTCGATGGTCATGCTTGAATCTCCCGGCTTTCGCCGATACCAACTGCAATATGCAACATTATCCGCTTAACCCAGAAAAATGGTCAACTATTCTGCGACCGACCGATAATTAAAACTTAAATCGCTTATAAGGTGACGCCTGTAACACGGGCATCTACTATCTCTGGTTTTATATTGCCGGAGATACTTGATGCTCTATCTATGGATCAAAGCGTTACACATCATAGCTTTAGTCTGCTGGTTTGCCGGTCTGTTCTATTTGCCCCGACTGTTTGTCTACCACGCGCAAAGTGAAGACACCGTTAGCCGTGAGCGCTTCATTCTGATGGAGCGAAAGCTGTATCGAGGAATCATGCTGCCTTCAATGTTGGCTACGCTTGTTTTCGGCATTGTATTACTGGTCCTGAATCCAGGCTGGCTGAGTCAGGGCTGGATGCATACCAAGCTTGCACTTGTCTTTTTGCTGGTCGGCTATCACCACATGTGCGGTGCCATGCTGAAACGCTTTGCGCGAGGTGAAAACAAACACAGTCATGTATTCTACCGCTGGTTTAATGAAGCTCCCGTCCTGATCCTGATTGCGATCGTGATTCTGGTTGTCATCAAACCCTACTAAATTTCCAGACGCAGCATATCCTGACAATATGCTGCGTGCCTCTTCTATTGTGCGACAAGGAAGCTCGCCATGTCTGATACGCGTTACAAGATTACCTTTGATGGGCAATTGCTCCCCGGTGTCAGTCGAGATGATGTACTGGAGAATCTTGCGAAACTTTTCAAAAGTGATACGCAGAAAATAGCCCAGCTGTTTCGCGGTCCCGTTACATTAAAAAGGGACCTTTCGGAACCTGAAGCTGATCGTTATCTGGCAGCCTTGAGACAAGCTGGCGCTCAAGCCAGGAAAGAACAGGACTTGGCCTCCATGCTTACGCTGGTTGAAGACAGAGAAACACTAGCAAAAGAAAGCACACGGTTAATGACTTGTCCAAAATGTGGACATGAGCAGATCAAGCGCGACGAATGCGAGCAGTGCGGCATTATTGTTGAAAAGTACCTGGCACGTCAGGCTGAGCTAGCGTCAGAGCCGCCCGCGCCGTCAGCTGCGCCAGTGATGGCCGCGTCTCCTTATGCTCCGCCTCAAGCAGACCTTTATACCCATGGCGAACATGAACACGGTGCCTTGAAGATCTTCAGCCTCAAAGGTCGAATAGGACGCCTGCGCTTTTTAGCTTGGTCGCTTGTAGCATCTGCCGCTTTTTTTGCTGCCTTTTTTATGCTGCTGACAACGGTAGGGATCTCAAGTCTCATGACGTCGCATTCCTCAATCCTTACAGGGCTTGGGCTTAGTGCCCTGCTTGGCCTTGCAATGCTATTCATTAACCTGAGCATAGGTGTTCAACGCTTGCATGATCTAGGCTGGTCAGGCTGGCTCTGGCTTTTGAGCATCGTTCCGCTCATAGGAGGCCTGTTTACTTTTGTGCTGATGGTCTTACCAGGATCACGTACAGCCAATCGCTATGGTGCACCGCCTCCACCTAACAGCATGGCGGTCAAGCTTTTAGCGGGTATCTGGCTATTTATTGTGATCGCCATGATTCTGGCCTCCCTTGTGCGCCCTAGCTAAGGGCACCCTACCACGCCGGAGCGGTCCAACTTCATGCCGTACTTCTGAGGGAGCATCATGCCTCGCTATGCATTAATTACTGGCGCCTCTAGTGGAATAGGCCTTGCGCTTGCTGAAGCACTGGCGCGCCGCGGTCATCCCTTGATCTTACTTGCCCGAAAGCGGGAGGCACTTGAAAGCATTGCCAGTGAGCTGGCCCAGCGATTTGGCGTGGAAGTACTTTATCGTGTTTGCGATCTGTCGGAGCCGCTGCATGTGACAGGGCTTCTGCACGAGCTTGAGCAGAGCGAGAAGGTTATCGACCTGCTTGTGAACTGTGCAGGCATGGGGACTGGCGGCCCCTTTCTTTCCTCCGACTGGTCACGCGAGCAGCACCTTATTGAGTTGAATGTGCTGGCTCTGACTCGCCTCTGCCATGCCCTAGGTGCGCACATGGCTCAACAGGGCGGCGGACAGATTCTCAACGTGGCTTCGACAGCCGCCTTCCAGCCCATTCCGCTTATGAGCAGCTATGCCGCCAGCAAGGCGTATGTCCTGCATCTTTCCGAAGGGCTGCGTGAAGAACTAAAAAGCCGAGGCATTTCCGTCTCGGTGTTATGCCCTGGCCCAACGCGTACAAGCTTTTTCCGCAAAGCTGGCATGCAGACTGCCTCAATGGAGAAAGGCAAAACCATGATGGGCGCCGAGGAGGTTGCATTGATCGCCATGCATGGCCTCGCCAAGCGCAAGGCCATCATTCATTGCGGATGGCGAAACCGCCTGACGGCAATGGTACCTCGTTTTTTGCCACGCTCACTTGTAAGAAAAGTTACCGCCAGAATAGGCCGCATGCTGACATCACCTTGACTTGCGTCTGTGCGCAAAAGATAACCCTCGCTACACTTTGATCTTCAAATACACAGGAGACATCCATGGACTGCCTGTTCTGTAAAATCGTGGCGGGAGAGATTCCAGCCCGCAAGCTTTATGAGGACGATCATGTCATTGCCTTCCATGACATATCGCCCCAGGCCCCCGTTCATTTTCTTGTCATTCCCAAGAAGCATATCGCCACGCTTCATGACCTGAGCGAAACCGATGACAAGACGCTAGCAGGTCATATCCTGTTTACGGCACAACGCCTGGCCCAGGAACAAGGTTGCGATGAAGGCTTCCGGGTGGTCATGAACTGTAATCCAATGGGTGGACAAACGGTTTACCACATCCATATGCATGTACTTGGCCAACGGCAAATGACGTGGCCGCCGGGTTAAGCGTTCCTTTACCCTCCCCTGATTTGAACCTGGAGATTGGAATGGCTAACGATCGTCACTATTCCCCTGCAGATCACCTGTTCATGCAGGTTGATGCTGCATTAAAAACACTGCTGCCCTTCAATGGACACCCTAATAGGGCCTCTCCTGCGCTGAGTCATTCGGAAGCCGAGCTGGATGAGTCCAGCACCCGGCACGTGGCTGGACTGATGCGCATCAACCACACCGGAGAAGTGTGCGCACAAGCGCTCTATCAGGGACAGGCCTTGACGGCCAAGCTGCCTGAAATTCGAAGCGCCATGGAAGAAGCCGCTGACGAGGAGATTGATCACCTCGCCTGGTGCGAACAGCGAATTAAGGAGTTGGGAAGCCATACCAGCGTACTTAATCCATTGTTCTATGGCCTATCATTTAGCATCGGCGCGACTGCTGGCCTGATCAGCGATCGTCTCAGCCTTGGCTTTGTCGCCGCGACAGAAGAGCAAGTCTGTAAGCATCTTGATGAGCACCTGATGCAGCTTCCTTCGGAAGACAAGCGCTCCCGAGCGATTCTTGAGCAGATGCGCATTGACGAGGAGCAACATGCGGATCATGCCCTGGATGCAGGCGGGCTACGCTTCGCTACGCCTATCAAACTTGGCATGACGCTTCTTTCAAAGGTCATGACCAAAAGCACATACCGCATTTAAGACAACAAAAAGGGCGCTCAAAGCGCCCTTTTAATTTCAACCTGCTGCTTAACGAGGCAGGTTACGACCAGAAAATATCTCACGCATCTCATGCTTGAGGCGTTGCGTTACCTGCTCACGCTGCTCACGCGAAAGATTCTGAGTAGCATCACCAAACAGGTAATTTTCTAGCTCGAACTCTTTCAATAGCATCTTGGTGTGGAACAGATTGTCCTGATAGACGTTTACATCCGTCATCTGATAGGCCGAACGCGTGTCTTC
This sequence comes from Pseudomonas sp. UBA3149, assembly GCF_002364655.1. Taxonomy (NCBI): domain Bacteria; kingdom Pseudomonadati; phylum Pseudomonadota; class Gammaproteobacteria; order Pseudomonadales; family Pseudomonadaceae; genus Pseudomonas; species Pseudomonas sp. UBA3149. The sequence goes on along the minus strand of NZ_DEYV01000039.1, from coordinate 52,148 downwards.
AGACAGGTAGTTCTGGATGGAATTGATCTCATGATCGATAAAGTGCTTGCGTCCTTCCACATCGCGGGTAAAACCACGAACGCGATAGTCGACAGTCACAATATCCGAATCAAACTGATGAATCAGATAATTCAATGCCTTTAGCGGTGAGATGACGCCACAGGTAGACACATCGATATCGACACGGAATGTGGCTATACCGTCAACGGGATGAATTTCCGGATAGGTATGAACCGTAATATGGCTTTTATCCAGATGCCCTAGAATTGTTTCACGTAGCGGACCGGGTGATTCCTCGATCTGGCTTTCGGTAGGCTCAACAGGCTGCTCCGAAATGAGAATGGTCACGCTGGCGCCCTGAGGGTCGTAATCCTGGCGAGCGATATTCAGAATATTGGCACCGATGATATCCACGACGTCTGTCAGGATCTGAGTCAGACGCTCGGCGTCATACTCTTCATCAATGTACTGTACATAGGCTTGCTGATCTTCTGACGTCTCTGCATAGCAGATGTCATAGATATTGAAGCTCAAGGTCTTCGTCAGGTTGTTGAAACCATGGAGCCTGAGTTTACTTTTCACCGTAGGGAACTCCCATAGGTACGGTCTCTGACCGTGGTCGTGAATGCCCGTCATCTGCATAAGGCGCAGGTGCGTAGGGCCGTTTCATACCTCTTCGCATTGGCGATTGTGGCTGTGCTTGTCGGGCCTTGCCCTGAAAAGGGGCGCATTATGCAGAGCCTGAGGGCTATCCGCCAGAGGTTGCGCCCGAAAGACGATGAATTGATGACAGTCAGGGCTTAATTAAGCTCTATGATCTCGTATCCGTGCGAAATCTCGACGCCCGCACGCTCCAGCATGATGGAAGCTGAACAATACTTTTCTGCAGACAGCTCAATGGCGCGCTTGACCTGCGCTTCCTTCAAGTCACGGCCCTTGACCACAAAGCGGATGTGTATCTTGGTAAATACCTTGGGTTCGGATTCAGCCCGCTCAGCCTCAAGAAAGGCCTCACAGCTCTCTACAGCCTGGCGAGATTTCTTTAAGATACTCATCACATCAAAGCTGGTGCAGCCACCCAAGCCGATTAGCAGAGCCTCCATTGGGCGGACGCCTAGGTTACGACCGCCATGATCAGGAGGGCCGTCCATGACAACCACATGGCCACTGCCCGACTCGCCCAGAAACATGGCCTCACCGGCCCATTGAATTCGTGCTTTCACCATGAGACTCCACAGCAAGTAAAAAAATAGAGTACCACAGCCCCATAAATGTGATGGAATGCTATCAAACTGCCATTAAACTGTTAGTCACGTCGCACACTTCACAAGTCGTGATCTGCAGAGTAAAAATTCACTTTAATTTAGTGGCAAACTTGCCGATATGTTCAAATCCCTGTAGACAAGGCTTGTCTCAACTTCAGGAACCAGCATGGCCGCTATTATTCCTCCTGCAAAACTTCAACATCTCGATAAACTGCTCGCGCATTGCTCGCGTCGCCGCTATACCGCCAAGACGACGATCATTTATGCGGGTGATAACAGTGAAAGCCTGTTCTTCATCCTCAAAGGGTCGGTAACGATTCTGATCGAGGACGACGAAGGTCGCGAAATGATCATTGCCTATTTGAATGCGGGCGACTTTTTCGGCGAGATGGGGCTATTTGCCAAGGAAGGAAGCGAACCCGAACGCAGCGCCTGGGTTCGTGCACGCACGGAGTGCGAGGTTGCCGAGATCAGCTACAGCCAGTTCAGAGAACTGAGCCAGCAAGATCCCGACATGCTCTTCTCGCTGGGCCGCCAGATGGCCGAGCGTCTGCGCCAGACTACGCGTAAGGTAGGTGATCTTGCCTTCCTGGACGTGACTGGTCGTGTCGCTCGTACGCTGCTTGACTTGTGCAAACAGCCCGACGCCATGACGCATCCGGACGGTATGCAGATCAAAATCACACGCCAAGAAATTGGTCGCATCGTTGGATGCTCACGTGAAATGGTCGGTCGCGTACTCAAGTCTCTGGAAGAGCAGGGCCTTGTCCATGTGAAAGGCAAGACAATGGTTGTGTTTGGTACTCGCTAAACACACCATGCTCTGACAAAAAAGCCGGCTCGCGCCGGCTTTTTTATTAATCACTCTACGTCGGGGGAGGAGATCCCCGCGCGTCTTTCAGGAAAGAACAGCCGGTGCAGCTCGTGTCCGGGATCCTCTGCACGCATGAATGCTTCACCTACTAAAAAGGCATGCACATCGCTGACTTGCATCAGCTCAACGTCAGCCCTGTTCAGAATGCCACTCTCGGTTACCACCAGACGCTCTCGCGGAATAGATGGCAACAGGTCCAGTGTTGTTTCCAGGCTCACCTCAAATGTATGCAGATTGCGGTTATTGATACCGATCAGCGGCGTATCGAGCGTTTTCAGCGCTCGCTCCAACTCATTTGCATCGTGAACTTCAACAAGCACATCGAGGCCAACCGACTTTGCTGTAGCGGCTAGCTCTGCCATCAAGGTATCGTCTAGGGCGGACACGATGAGAAGAATGCAGTCAGCACCAATCGCACGGGCTTCAATGACCTGGTATGGATCGATCATAAAGTCTTTACGAATGATAGGTAATGAGCAGGCTGCCCGGGCTTCCTTCAAATAGGCATCGCTGCCCTGAAAGAAATCGATATCCGTCAGGACCGAAAGACAGGTCGCGCCGCCTGCTTCATAGCTTCGCGCAATATCTGCCGGCACGAACTCCTCCCGCAGGACACCCTTACTGGGCGAGGCCTTCTTGACCTCAGCAATGACCGCTGGTTCTCTTCGCGCCACGCGATCCATCAGGGCCTGGGCAAATCCCCTTGGTGATTCAGAGGCCTGCGCCAAGGCCTCCAGATCGGCCAGTGGAAGCGCTGACTTACGCCGTGCTACTTCTTCAGCTTTGCGGGCCAGGATTTTTTGCAGAACGGTAGGTACGCTCACGCTTGATTCTCCACTTTGTATACCGCTGTAAAGCTGGCCAACTCATCCATTTTTTCCCGGGCAAGGCCGCTGTACAACGCGTCATGCGCCAGATTGACACCTTCTTGCAAACTTGAAGCTAGATCAGCTGCATACAATGCGGCTCCCGCATTAAGCACAATCATGTCAGCGGCCTTTTGCCCAGCCTCGGTTTTCCGACGCCCCAGGGCATCCCGGATCAGACTTAATGAAGCCTCCGGGCTGTCGACTGTAAGCCCGATCAAGCTCTGACTCTTGATACCAACATCCTCCGGAAGGACTTCATACTCTTGAATTTGTCCATCCTTGAGTTCAGCAACACGTGTAGGCGCCGCCAGGCTGAACTCGTCAAGCCCATCCCTGGAGTGAACAACCAGCACATGCTTGCTGCCTAGCCGCTGCAGCACTTCGGCAAGGGGACGGCACAGTGCAGGCGTGAATACCCCTACTACTTGATGCAAGACACCGGCTGGACTGGTCAACGGACCTAGCATGTTGAATAACGTACGCAGCCCCAGAGACTTTCGAGGGCCTGCAGCATGGCGCATCGCACTGTGGTGAGATTGGGCAAACATGAAGCCTACCCCTATCTCGTTAACGCAACGGGCTATTTGTTCGGGCGTCAGGTTGAGATAAATCCCCGCCGCTTCAAGCAGGTCGGCACTGCCGCTTTTACCTGAAACAGCACGGTTGCCGTGCTTGGCTACTTTTCCCCCAGCAGCCGCGACAACAAAGACAGAAGCCGATGATACATTGAAGATATTGGCCCCATCCCCTCCTGTTCCCACGATATCCACAACGTGCTCAAGGCTGGGCAATTCAACCTTGGTAGCCAGCTCGCGCATCACGCTTACGGCACCACAAATTTCATCGATGGTTTCGCTCTTGATACGCATGCCCATGAGAAAAGCGCCGATCTGGGCATCATCACATTGCCCGGTCATGATCTGGCGCATAACGTCCTGCATTTCGCTTGTGGTCAGGTCGAGTTGACTGACGATTTTGCCGAGCGCTTCCTTGATATCCATGACTAGCGTGCGCCTCCGGTCTGCTTGAGGAAATTGGCCAGCAGGTCATGACCGTATTCGGTAAGAATCGACTCGGGGTGAAACTGGACACCTTCCAGCATGTACTCGCGGTGACGGAGCCCCATGATTTCATCCATGGTTCCATCTTCGTGTTGAGTCCAGGCAGTAATTTCCAGACAGTCCGGCAGCGTTTCTCGTTTCACCACAAGCGAATGGTAGCGCGTGACCGTAAAGGGGTTGGGCAATCCGGCAAATACACCCTCACCCTTGTGATAAACCAGGCTCGTTTTGCCATGCATCGGCTCACGCGCTCTGACCACCTCACCTCCAAATGCCTGCCCCAGGCTCTGATGACCAAGGCACACACCCAAAGTAGGCACTTTGCCTGCGAAATGTTTCAGCAGTTCGAGCGAGACGCCTGCCTCATTCGGTGTGCAGGGGCCTGGGGAAACGACAATGCGCTCCGGCGCCAGCGCATCGATTTCGTTTACGGTCGTTTCATCGTTGCGTACGACTTTTACGTCTGCCCCTAACTCGCCCAGGTATTGCACGAGGTTATAGGTGAAGGAGTCGTAGTTATCCAGCATCAGTAACATGGTAGCGCTCCTTCAGGTACGCGAAGTCGTAGAAGTTTGTTCAGCCAGTGCAACCGCGCGGAACATCGCACGACGTTTATTGATCGTTTCCTCCCATTCCGCAGCAGGTTGAGAGTCTGCAACGATGCCCCCACCGGCCTGAACATGAAGCTCACCGTTTTTGATGACGGCAGTACGAATCGCGATGGCAGTATCCATATTGCCATTCCAGGCCAGATATCCTACGGCACCGCCGTAGACACCTCGCTTGACAGGCTCCAGCTCGTCGATGATTTCCATGGCGCGGATCTTCGGCGCGCCGGACAGCGTACCTGCCGGCAGGATGGCACGCAGGGCATCCATGGCATTGAAATCGTCCTTGAGCTGGCCGGTCACGTTGGACACGATGTGCATGACATTGGAATAACGCTCGATCACCATTTTTTCGGTCAGCTTGACCGAGCCGGTCGACGATACGCGGCCAACATCATTACGACCTAGATCGATCAGCATCAGATGCTCGGCAATTTCCTTTTCATCACTGAGCAGGTCTTTTTCGAGCTCAAGATCCTGCTCCTCAGACGCTCCTCGTGGACGCGTTCCGGCGATAGGTCTAACCGTTACCAGCCCTTCCTCTACTCGAACAAGGACTTCCGGCGAACTGCCTACGACATGGAAATCACCGAAGTTGAAGAAGTACATGTAGGGCGTTGGGTTGAAGCAGCGTAGCGCGCGATAGAGGTCGATGGGGGCGGCCTTGAAATCGATGGACATCCGCTGGGAAGGCACGACCTGCATGCAGTCCCCAGCCAAGATATAGTCCTTGATCTTGACAACCGCCTGTTCGTAATCCGCTTGAGTAAAGCTGGCTCGAAACTTGGGCTCCTGCGCCTGAGGTGCACTGAAATCGAGTCCACGGCGCGGCGTAATAGGCTGACGCAGGCGCTCCAGTAATTCATCCAGGCGCGCTTTGCCTTGGTCGTAGGCATTTTCATCGGCCGGGTCGACCAGCACGATGGCATGCATCTTGGTAGATAGATTATCGAACACCACGACAGCATCAGATACCATCAGCAGGATATCGGGATTGCCCAGCGGGTCAGGATTGGGGCAGGCACCCAGGCGCTTTTCAACGTAGCGGACACAGTCGTAGCCGAAATAGCCGACCAAGCCACCATTGAAGCGCGGAAGGTTAGGCAGTGTGGGCACGCGATAGCGCTGCTGGAATGCTTCGACAAACGCTAGCGGGTCCTCGACCTCAACGGTTTCGACGACCTCATCGCCCTCATGAATCGTGGCCTGGTGACCATAGACTCGCAGTACGGTGCGACTGGGCAGCCCGATAATGGAGTAGCGACCCCATTTTTCACCACCTTGGACAGACTCAAGCAGGTACGTATTGGTGGTATCGGCCAACTTGAGATAAAGCGACAGCGGCGTGTCGAAATCAGCCAGGGTTTCGAATGTCAGGGGAATACGGTTATAGCCGGCAGCGGCCAAACGCAGGAATTCTTCGCGGGTCATGATCAGCCTCGTGGAGGGTAAAGGTCAGGTGCAAAACGCGCCGGGCATGCCGGCCAGGAATGAGTCAGGCGCGCCAGCGCCAACGCGCCAGGGCCTTGATGACCTTCATCCACAGTTTGCAGGTGACCACCACGATTCGATCTCTTCACCGGGTAGATAGGAATACGGCCACACTAGCTCAGGCAACTCGCTGAATCAACCTCTTTGCCATAGCGAGTGTGGCATTTTATCGCTAAGCCAGTAACTGCCTAAGGTCGTCCAGTAGCCAGTCAGGTGACTCATCGGCTATGGGCTGACCATGATTGTAGCCATAGGTCATCGCGACGCAGCGCACTCCGGCAGCCCGTGCAGCACGGATATCGTTACGTGAATCACCAATGAATAAGGCGTCGTCAGGCTTGGCACCCGCCTTGCCCAAGATATAGAGGAGCCCGGCAGGATCAGGCTTTTGTTGAGGTAACGTATCCCCTCCTACGATCCAGGAGAAAAAACCGCCCAGCTGCATGTCATCCAGAAGTGGGGCAACAAAGCGCTCCGGCTTGTTGGTAATGACGGCCATCGCAATCCCTTTGGCCTTGAGCGTCGCCAGCGCTTCCTGAACGCCGGGGTACACGACCGTGAGCTCGTGGCTGCCCCCATAAAGAGACATGAAAAGGCTCAGTGCCTCATCTGCCTCAGCCTCCGTGATGTGGCTGTGCTCCATCTGATCCGCCAAGGCACGACGAACCAGCACACGGGCTCCATTGCCAATCCACAGCCTGACCTTATCCAGCCCTGCAGGGGGTCGACCTAGCGTTTCAAGCATGGCATCAACCGCTGCGGCCAGATCTGGGGCTGAATCGAGAAGCGTGCCGTCCAGATCAAACATGATCAGCCGTGGCTGCTTTCCATCAAACAAGGTTTCCAGCACGCCTTGACTCATACCGCACGTGCCTTGGCCAGCTCATTACGCATGGTCTTGATGACCTCTGCATAATCCGGCGCATTAAAGATGGCGGAGCCCGCAACAAACGTATCGGCACCGGCACGTGCGATTTCACCGATGTTGGAAACGTTGACGCCGCCATCGATTTCCAGACGAATCGGCAGGCCGGAGGCATCGATCAGCTCACGTGCCTCGCGCAGCTTGTCGAGTGTTTTCGGAATGAACTTTTGGCCACCAAAGCCCGGATTTACACTCATCAGCAACACCATGTCGATCTTGTCCATGACGTATTTCAGGCAGTCCAGGGACGTCGCCGGGTTAAAGACCAGCCCTGCTTTACAACCACCTGCCTTAATGAGCTGCAGTGAGCGGTCGATATGCTCTGAAGCCTCCGGGTGAAAGGTGATGAACGAGGCGCCCGCCTCAATGAAATCACCGATAATACGATCCACTGGCTTGACCATCAGATGCACATCGATAGGCGCCGTCACGCCATACTTGCGTAGCGCCGAACAGACCATGGGGCCAATCGTGAGATTGGGCACATAGTGGTTGTCCATAACATCGAAATGGACGATATCGGCGCCCGCTGCGAGCACCTTGTCTACATCTTCACCCAGACGGGCAAAGTCAGCGGAGAGGATCGACGGAGCGATAGCATAAGGTTGCATGGAAAAGCCTCAAGGCAAGTCAGCGGAAAGCGGCATTGTACCCAATGCAGCGGCTGGGCATTCATGCATTAGAGAGCTGACAACCGGCATTTCTCCCCGCTGCTGTCTTGCACAGCACATCTTGCAGGGCACACTTGCCGCTTGTGGCGGTCAGTGCAAGTAGATGCCTCTTATTTGCGTGCCGCGGTAGACATCGCCCATGACAGCATGACCAAAGGTGATTAGTCTTCCGCCCATTCTGGACAGGACGAAGTGCACTTCATGTTTAGCCGACCCGGTGTGTTCAACAAGACCCTGCTGCTGATTGCTCTTGGCATGGCCAACAATGCCTCTGCCGAAGAAGCTACTACCCCGCCAGCCCCTGCTGCCGAACGAGCAGCTCCGATTGGACGCAGTCAGGATACTGCGCAGGCGCTGGAGCGTACGCTCCCCAAAAGCGAGCAGCAGACCCTGACGGCGGGCAACGAGCAATTCCTGGCTTTATGGAAACCTGCCAATACTGCCCAGCCTCAGGGAACGATCGTCCTGATACCGGGTGATGGCGAGTCCGCTGACTGGCCCAACACCATCAGCCCACTCAGGCAAAAATTGCCCGACGAAGGTTGGCAGACACTTAGTCTGACCCTGCCCGACCCGCAAAACCAGGCTCCACTGCCGCGTAACGCCAATGGGGCGACTTCTGCTCCTGCCGATGCCGATGCATCCACTGCAGAGGGTGCGTCCCCCACACCCGTAGAAGGTGTGACCGGCACCGCACCAACACCTGAAACCCAGGCTGAAATAGGTAGTGGCGAACCCGCACAGGCAGGCAAGGCACCCTCGGATGCCAAAGCATTGCAGGATGCCTATGCGGAGGGCGTCATGGCTAGACTGGCGGCCGGAATCGACTTTGCGCTACAGCGAGGCTCCAAGCAGGTGATTCTGCTCGGTCACGGTACCGGAGCCTATTGGGCAGCTCGCTACCTCGCTGAACGAGAGCCCAGCGAGCTTCATCACTTGATTATCATTGATGGCAAGGCACCGATTAATTCGGGCTCAAATCTGGATGCGATCGTGCCCAAGCTCAAGGTAGCAACAGGCGACTTCTATCATAACCAGTCTTCGATCGCTCAAGCCTCGGCCCAGCAGCGCCGCCAGGCTGCCAAGCGGGAACAGGCCAGCGATTACACCCAGGTTGCCCTAAAGACGATTCCCGGCGACCCCTCCAATGAGCAGGAACAGTTGTATCGTCGTGTGCGAGGCTGGCTTAGCACACACATAGCGGCAGGCGGTGGAGAGCAGCCTGCGCACTAACGAAAGCCATGCCGTTCTTTGATAAGCCGATAGGCTGCGTGCAAGGCAGCGGTTTTTTCCGCTGCCTCCTGAACCACATATTTATTGGCGCCGGCACCTTGAACCTTGTCGGGATGATGCCTGCTGAGCAATCGCCGATAGGCTTGCTTGATACTTTTGCTATCGCTGCTCTCGCTTACCCCTAGCAGCGCCAAAGCCTCTTTATAGCCATTGTTTGCCCGCGGCTTCTTCGCTGACCGCATGGGCTGCAGTTCATCTACTCGCGTTTGTGAGAGCCCGGCCCACAATCCCCATTGCCGGATCAGGTCCCGCTCACCAGGCCGGACGCTGCCGTTCACCCATACCATTCGCCAACAGGCACGAATGATAATTTCAGCCTGACTTTCCGCTGCAGCCAGCCGGGTACGAGCCGAGCGAACTGCCGTTTTACCCTGATTGAACGCAGCGATTGCACGGCGGCGGCCCTCAACGTCCAAACCCAATCGCTTAATTTCACCTTCAGCCTGGCGAATATGTGCCGTCGACACTTGCCCCCCTGCCTTGGCCAGATGGCCGAGCAGTTCAAACAAGAGCTGATGCTCAAAACCAACCTGCCCCAGCCGCAGGCGCAGCGCAGACCAGGAGGTGAGTCCCAGCTTACGCTCGGCCGCATGCCCTAACATTGCACCCAGCAATGCTCCAGAAAGATCAGCTACTGCCCAGCCGGTAAGCGCCCCGGACAGCGTTAAAGGCCATGGCCAGAACACTAGGCGCTCGCCTCGATCAGTTGCTCGACTTCTGCCAGCCGCTCATGGGTTCCTACATCGACCCAACGACCGGTATGCAGCGTCCCGCTGACACGCCCTTCTGCAATGGCTGCGCGCAGTACAGGCGCCAACTTGAAGGCGCCTGCCTCGCAGGTGCGAAATAGATCGGGATGCAGTATTGCAATACCGCTGTAGGTAAACCTGTCGCAAGCCTCGCCAGCTTCAACCACGCGTCCATTACTCAAAAAGAAATCCCCTTCAGGGTGGTGAAGAGGGTTATCGACCAAAATCAGATGCGCTAAATCACCGGCGGTCAGCTGTAACGGCCGATAGTCGTAATCCGTCCAGATATCGCCATTAGCCACCAGGAAAGGCTCTTTACCTAACAGCGGAAGCGCCTTGAAGATGCCGCCGCCGGTTTCCAGCGGCTCACCTTCAGGCGAGTACACGATACTGACGCCTAACCGCGAGCCATCTTGCAGGTAGTCTTCTATCTGCCGCCCCAGCCACGCATGATTGATAACAAAATCGTTGAAACCAGCCGCCTTCAAAGCCCGAATCTGGTATTCGACCAACGGTACACCGCATGCTTTAACCAAAGGCTTTGGAGTATGCAAGGTAAGCGGGCGAAGCCGCTCTCCACGCCCTGCCGCAAGAATCATGGCTTTCATACGGTAGAGGCCTCCCGAAGCTCGGCGAGCAAGGCCTTCAAAGGCGCGAGTTCAGGGCGCCGCGCGATAACCGCCTCGATATAGGCGAAGAAACGCGGCACGTCAGCCAGATACTTGGGCTTGCCGTCTCGATGGCAAATGCGCGCAAAGATCCCGATGACCTTGAGGTGTCGTTGTACGCCCATCAGGTCGCTGGCTCGGTAAAAATCTTCAAAATCCTCGCCAACCGGCAAGCCTTGCTGCCGGGCACGGGTCCAGTAAGTTTCGATCCACCCTCTGACACGCTCCTCCGGCCAACTCAGGAAGGCATCCTTGAAAAGGCAGGTCACGTCATAGGTAATGGGGCCGTATACCGCATCCTGAAAATCCAGGACACCCGGATTTGGCATACTGACCATCAAGTTGCGCGGCATGTAATCGCGATGCACCAAGACGCGCGGCTGCGCCAGTGCGCTGTCAATCAGCAGCTCACAGACCGACTCCCACGCGTCCTGTTGCGCCGCATCGAGGCGATGATCAAGAACGTAGCGGACATACCAGTCAGGAAATAGCTGTAGCTCACGTGCTAACAGGGCGCGGTTGTACTCTGGCAGATGACCTTCCGTCGGAAGAACCTGATAGGTCAATAACGCATTCAAAGCGTCATTAAAAAGCGCGTCGGCATTATCGGATGTCAGTACGTCAAGGTATGTTTGCCGCCCTAGATCATCCAGCAGTAAAAAGCCCTGTTCTATATCCTGAGCCAGGATTTCCGGCACATGCACACCGGCCTCGGCCAGTAGCGCGGCCACATGCACAAACGGCCGGCAGTCTTCCTGTGGAGGTGGTGCATCCATAACGATCAGGGTACGGCCGTCACATTCCCAGCGAAAATAACGACGAAAACTTGCATCGCTACTGGCGGGGGTCAGCTCGCCTTCTCCAGGCGCTCCCCAGCCTTTTTTATTGAACAATTCAGGCAGACACGCGTCCAGCCACTGACAGAGTTGGGTAAAGCGAACATCTTCAGACATTTATAACGGTTTCCCTCGGCCCTAGCCGTTGCGCAGGTCATGCTTTATTATCCGATATCTTTTTGAGCCCATCGAGAGGCCTGCGGTCCGTTTCCGGGCCGATGGCGCGCAGGATAACTTTAAGGATGGCCGTGAAATCCCCCGCGTTTCGCAGAAAGTTTCCCTTGCTGGTTACTGGCAGTCTGCTGGCTTTTCAGCCGCTGACCTCCGTTCTTGCTGCTCCGGCAGCCCAGCAGTTCAACTGCGCTCCTTCCGCCACAGGCGGCTGGGCGTGTAATACTACCGAGGCCACGAGTAATGTGCCTCCCCGCCCAGCTCATACGGAGTCGGCTGTCAGTGCAGGCGATGGCCCGCAGACCGCAGCCGCCCGAGAGCCGGGGAAGACGCTGGTCACCGAGAGCGAAGGCCGAGGCCTTGCTTCCCGAAGCGCGGACTATAGCCATCTGGATTGGGTGCCGCGTGAAAAGCTGACCCCTGCGCAGCTGGCGGAAACAGGCCCCTACTGCTCGGGCGCCTATGTCGAGCCACAGCGCCCCGGCATGAATGACAAAACGCCGATGAGCGAATCGCCGACGTACGTCACCGCCAAGGTGTCTCGCTATCAGGAAGAGACTCAAACCGCCACCCTCGCAGGTGATGTAATCCTGCGGCAAGGTCACATGCAGGTCGAGGCGAATGAGGCCAACCTGCATCGGACTGACAACCGGGGCGAGCTGAACGGTAACGTCAAGTTCCGTGACAATGGCATGCTCGTGGTGGGCGACAATGCTCAAGTGCAACTCGACAACGGCGCCGTTCAGGTGGATAACGCCGAATACGTTGTGCACCAGAGCCGCATTCGGGGCAGCGCGCTGTATGTCAAGCGCGGCGAAGACGCCATTATCCGTCTAAAAGACGGTACCTATACGACATGCGAGCCGGGCAGCAACTCATGGACCGTCAAGGGCAATAACGTTACGTTGAACCCCGCGACCGGCCTGGGCTATGCCACCAACGCGACCTTGCGCGTCAAGGACTTCCCGGTCCTCTATACACCGTTCATTTATTTCCCGATCGATAATCGTCGTCAGTCAGGCTTCCTGCCGCCGACCATTGCCTCGTCGAGCGATAACGGTCTAACCGTCGTAACGCCCTACTACTTCAACCTGGCGCCCAATTACGACGCGACTCTGTACCCACGCTACATGACCAAGCGCGGCCTGATGATGGAAGGTGAGTTCCGTTATCTGACACGCAGCAGCGAAGGTCAGATCAGCGCGGCGTACCTGAACGATCAGGAAAATGATCATGAAGGCATGCCGGAAGCAACGGACAGGCGCTGGCTGTACGGTTGGAAAAACCGCACAGGCCTGGACTCCCGCTGGCTGGCAGAAGTCGACTACACCAAGATCAGCGATCCGTATTACTTCCAGGATCTGGATACCGATCTAGGCATCAGCAAACCCACCTACGTCAACCAGCAGGGCCAACTGACGTACCGTGGTGATACCTATACGGCGCGCTTGAACGCACAGGCTTACCAGCTCGCTACGGTATCCGACGTGACACCGTATAACCGCCTGCCACAACTCACATTGGATGGGCGCCTGCCTTACAACCCAGGCGGTCTGCAGTTTACCTATGGTACTGAGTTTGTTCGATTTGAACGCAGCCTGGACAATGACATTTACTTTGATGTCGATGAAAGAGGAGATAGAATTTTAGGCTCCGACCGCCAGCGTGCTGACGTGAGACTGTTTGGCCTTTCCCGCGCCGAAGGTGATCGTATCCACGCTGAGCCTGGTATTTCCCTGCCGATGAATGCCAGCTGGGGCTACCTGACGCCCTCTGTTCGATATGCTTATACTCGTTACGATCTGGATCTGGACAGCCAAGGTCAAAGTGATCTGAACTCTTCATTCTCAGACGCTCGCCGTCGCTTTGCAGGCTCCAGTCTACAAAGCTTCAACGATAGCCCAAGCCGTTCTGTGCCTATCGTAAGCATCGACAGCGGTCTGTATTTCGATCGTAATTCCAACCTGTTCGGCGAAGGCGGCAAGCAGACCCTGGAGCCTCGTGCCAAGTACTTGTATGTCCCATACAAGGACCAGGATGACATCCCGGTATTCGATACCAGCGAATATACCTTCAGCTATGACTCCTTGTGGCGTGATAACCGCTTTACAGGCAGAGACCGGATTGGCGATGCCAATCAGCTGGCCTTGGGTGCAACCTCCCGCTTCATCGAGCCGAGTGGCTTTGAGCGAGCCAATGTCAGCTTTGGCCAACTGTTCTACTTCCGCGACCGTCGCGTACAACTGCCAGGTTTGACGGAAGATGATATTGAATACGCACGTCGCTTCCCCGCTCCGGGTATAGATCAAAATATCGATAATCCCCAGGCTGATTCCTGGCGCTCGCCCTATGCACTGGCGGGTATGTACCGCTTCAACCGCGACTGGCGCGTCAATGGAGAGTTCAACTGGGATCCGACCATTAACCACACGGACTCTGGCAGCGTAATGTTCCATTACCAGCCGGAAAACGATCCCCGAAAGATCGTCAACGCAGGCTATCGCTACAGAAGCAATACACGCGTTTATGATCCCAACCTGGGCCGTTTCGCCTACAACAGCAACGATTACAAGATCGACCAGCATGATTTCTCTGTCATCTGGCCAATCGTTCCGCAGTGGTCCGCCATTGCCCGTTGGCAATTCGACTACAACAAGAGCCGTACACTCGAGGCCTTTGGCGGCTTCGAATATGACAGCTGCTGCTGGAAGCTGCGTCTGATCAACCGCTACTGGGTCGATACGGATGATGATGTTTTCTACAACTCCCAAACATCCAAGTCTGACCGCGGCGTCTTCCTGCAGATCGTCCTGAAAGGGCTCGGCAACGTCTTCGGTGGCAAGACCGAAGGCTTCCTGGATAAAGGCATTCAAGGCTATCGTGAACGTGAAGACCAAGCTATGTAACGCCATGCGCCCACTTGCTTTAGGTGTGGCGCTGACTATCAGCTCAATGGCCCATGCTGCCGTGGTACCGCTGGATCGAGTGGTTGCCATTGTAGACAACGATGTGGTGATGGAGAGTCAGCTCAGACAGCGCCTGACCGAGGTGAAGCAGAACATTGCCAAGCGGGGCGGCGAAGTACCACCCGACAGTGCTGTAGAAAATCAGGTACTGGAACGGCTGATTCTGGAAGACATACAGCTGCAGATCGCTGAACGTAGCGGCATTCGTATCTCGGAAGACGAGCTAAACCAGGCGGTTGCCACAATCGCTCAGCGCAACGGACTGAGCGTGGCTCAGTTTCGTCAGGCGCTGGCTCAGGATGGCTTGACCTATGACGATGTTCGCGACCAGGTACGTCGTGAGTTAACTATCAGTCGCGTACGGCAGCGTCAGGTAGCCCAGCGCATTCAAATCAGTCAGCAGGAAGTGCAGAATTTCCTGAACTCCGATTTGGGCCGCATTCAGCTATCAGAAGAATACCGCCTGGCCAATATTCTGATTCCTGTGGCGGATAGCGCTTCTTCCAGTGAAATCCAGGCTGCTGGCCAAAAGGCCATGCAGATCTATAACAAGGCTCGTCAGGGTGCTGACTTTGGCGAACTTGCCATTGCCAACTCGGCTGGCGATAACGCCTTGGATGGCGGTGAGATAGGCTGGCGGAAAGCCGCCCAGCTTCCACCTCCCTTCGATCAGATGATCAGCTCGATGAAGCCAGGTGACGTCACTGAGCCTGCTCGTGTACCGGGCGGTATTATCATCCTCAAGGTTGAGGAGAAGCGTGGCGGCGAAAGCTCGGTGGTTGACGAAGTTCATGTCCGCCATATTCTGCTAAAGCCAAACGAAATTCGCAGCGACGAGGAGACACGTCGTCTAGCGGAACGTCTGCGTGAGCGCATCGAGGGTGGTGAAGACTTTGCCGAACTGGCCAAGAGCTTTTCGGAAGATCCCGGTTCGGCACTTAACGGTGGCGACCTGAACTGGATCAACCCGGAGTCTCTGGTACCTGAGTTCCGCGAGGTCATGAACAGCACCTCTGCAGGCCAGCTGTCTCAGCCTTTCCGTACGCAATATGGCTGGCACATTCTGGAAGTCCTGGGTCGTCGCGCTACGGACAACAGCGAGCAGGTTCGTCAACAGCAAGCCCTCAACCTTCTGCGTAACCGCAAGTACGATCAGGAGCTGCAGCTGTGGCTGCGTCAGATCCGCGACGAGGCTTACGTGGAAATCAAAAAGTGATAGGGCCAAAGCGCTTTGCTTTGACGCCCGGGGAGCCAGCAGGCATCGGTCCGGACCTTTGCCTGCTGCTTGCTCAGCATCCTCAGCCCTACCCTCTTATTGCTATTGCCAGCCAGTCTCTACTTGCCGAGCGAGCCCAGCAGCTCGGCCTCTCAATTTCCCTTATCAGCGTTACGCCATCTGACTGGCCTGTAGAGCCCACTAACGCCGGGGCGCTTTATGTATGGGACACACCACTAGGCGCACCCGTGGTGGCTGGCCAATTGAGTCCTGCCAATGGTCACTATGTTCTGGAAACCCTGACTCGGGCCGCGCAGGGCTGCCTCAATGGCCACTTTGCCGGCATGATTACCGCACCGGTTCACAAGGGCGTGATCAATGAAGCAGGCGTTGCGTTCTCCGGACATACCGAATTTCTTGCCGACCTGACCCATACTCCGCAGGTTGTCATGATGTTGGCAACAAGGGGCCTGCGCGTGGCTCTTGTCACTACGCACTTGCCCTTACGTGAAGTGGCGGACGCCATCACTGGCGAGCGTGTCCAGCGTGTAGCGCGGATACTTCAGGCTGACCTGCAAGAGAAATTCGGTATTCCGAAGCCGCGAATTCTGGTCTGTGGCCTCAATCCCCACGCCGGCGAAGGCGGACACCTGGGCCGGGAAGAGATCGAGATCATCGAGCCTGCACTTGAGCAGTTGCGTGAAGAAGGCCTTGAACTGATAGGCCCTTTGCCAGCTGATACACTATTCACACCCAAATACCTTGATCACTGCGACGCCGTGCTCGCCATGTATCACGACCAGGGCCTGCCTGTGCTCAAGCACAAAGGCTTTGGTGCCGCGGTCAATATTACCTTAGGCCTACCGATCATTCGTACATCGGTCGACCATGGTACCGCCCTAGATCTGGCCGGAACGGGCCAAGTCGATACCGGCAGCCTGAGCGTTGCCCTGGAGACGGCCTATCAAATGGCCGAAACACATATCAATGACTGAGCTTTATCAACACAAGGCGCGCAAGCGTTTTGGACAGAATTTTCTTCATGATGCCGGCGTCATCCACCGCATCCTGCGCGCCATCAATGGAAAGGCAGGTGAACATCTGCTGGAAATCGGCCCTGGCCAAGGGGCGCTCACGGAAGGACTACTGTCCAGTGGCGCAACGCTGGATGTCATAGAGCTTGACCAGGATCTTATCCCCCTGCTCAAGCTAAAGTTTGGCCTGAACCCTCAGTTCACCCTCCATCAGGGTGATGCCCTCAAGTTCAATTTTGCCGAACTGGTTAGTGGCGAGAAGCTGCGTGTCGTGGGCAACCTGCCCTACAACATTTCCACTCCATTGATCTTCCATCTTTTGGACCATGCAGACGTTATCTCCGACATGCACTTCATGCTGCAGAAGGAAGTCGTCGAGCGGCTGGCAGCAGAGCCAGGCGGCGGCGATTGGGGACGTCTGTCAATCATGGTTCAATACCATTGTCGCGTTGAGCACCTTTTCAATGTGGGCCCTGGTGCATTCAATCCTCCACCCAAGGTGGATTCGGCCATTGTGCGCCTTGTTCCACATACCGAACGTCCGTATACCGCTAAAAATCCAAAGATGCTTGAGCGAGTCGTACGTGAAGCGTTCAATCAGCGCCGCAAGACCTTGCGCAATACACTCAAGGGTCTCATGAACAGTGATGCCATCGAGGCTGCCGGCGTTGAGCCGGGTCTACGCCCCGAGCAACTCGATATCGCAGCCTTTGTCCGCTTGGCCAATGCCTTGGCAGATCAGCCACAGAGCAACTAAGGTCATCTGAATAACCTGAATATTTAAGAGGTCAGCCTCAGTGTCCGACCCACGCTATTCCATTAAAGTAGCTGTTTCCACACGCTACCTGCCGGAGCAGTCTCAGGAGGCGCAGAATCGCTTCGCCTTCGCCTATGACGTCACCATTACCAATGAGGGCAGTCTGCCGGCACAGCTGCATGCACGGCACTGGATCATTACCGATGGCAATGGTCGAACCCAGGAGGTGCGCGGTGCTGGTGTGGTAGGCGAACAGCCTGTACTTGCACCAGGAGCAACGCACCAATACAGCAGCGGTACGGTGCTCGAAACCCGCGTAGGCAGTATGCGTGGCAGTTATCAGATGGAGGCCAGTGACGGCCATACCTTCGATGCCGTTATTGCGCCCTTCCGCCTCGCTGTTCCAGGTTCCTTACACTGATGACGCTTTATGCCGTTGGCGACTTGCAAGGTTGCCTTGACCCGCTCAAGTGCCTGCTCGAAGAAGTAGACTTCGATCCTGCGCAGGACCGTCTCTGGCTGGTTGGTGACCTGGTCAACCGTGGCCCGCAATCACTGGAAACGCTGCGTTTCCTGTATGACATGCGGGAGTCCATCGTCACCGTACTGGGCAACCATGACCTTCATCTTCTGGCGGTTTCGCTCCATCCCGAACGCATGAAGAAAAGCGATACGCTGCGCAAGATCCTCAAGGCGTCAGACTGCGACGAGCTGCTCTCCTGGCTTCGCCAGCAGCCGCTTCTTCATTACGATGAGCCGCGCGATACGATTCTGGTTCATGCTGGTCTGCCGCCGCAGTGGACGCTGGAGAAGGCACTCTCCCTGGCCAAGGAAGTAGAAACTGTTCTGCGGGATGATGAGCACTTTCCACAGTTCATAGACGGTATGTACGGCAATGAGCCGGCACTCTGGGAGGAGAGCCTGGAGGGTGCTACTCGCTGGCGCGTTATTACCAACTACCTGACGCGCATGCGCTTCTGTGCACCGGACGGCACGTTGGAATTGAAAACCAAGGAAGCCTCCGGCAGTGCGCCTGACGGCTATGCCCCGTGGTTCAGCCATCCTGGTCGTCTGACGCGTCAGCATCGGCTGATCTTTGGCCATTGGGCGGCACTCGAAGGCCGCTGCGATGAGCCGGGCGTGTTTGCGCTGGATACCGGCTGTGTCTGGGGCAACAAAATGACCTTACTAAATGTCGATACCGGCGAGCGCCACAGTTGCGCCTGCCAGGAAGGAGACTAAAGATGAGCGAGTTTCACTGCATTGATCCTGAACAGGCGCTGGAGCTGCGCCAGCGTGGCGCAACAGTTGTGGATATCCGCGACCCTCATAGCTACGCCACCCTGCATATTGCGGGCTCTCAGCGGATCGATAACCAGACCCTGCCCGACTTCATGGCCCAGGCCGATATGGATCAGCCGCTGGTTGTCGTGTGCTATCACGGTCATTCAAGCCAGAGCGCTGCCGCTTTTTTTTCCCAGCAGGGTTTCAGCGAAGTCTACAGCCTCGATGGCGGCTTCGAAGTCTGGCGAAGCGTATATCCCGACGAGACGGAAAGCGGCTCGTTTTGATTGATCCTTCAAGTGCTTAGCACACGCTTTTGACGATCCCGTTACACATAAGTCTAAAGAGGGGCTTCCACATCTCCATAATCGGACTATTCTTGGATTAGGCCTTCCCATTCAGGGAGCCGGATTTCCGGCGGGCCATCGGTACGACCATTAGGTGTTCGGGGGAATTCCAAACGGTTGCTCCGTCGACTGTTGCTGTTTTCCGTGCACGCGTACGACCGATCCCAGCCGGCTCGAGGGTATCCAGCGAGGAGACGTCATGAGCATTTTCAGTCACTTCCAGGGGCGTTTCGAAGCGACTCGTCAGGAAGAATATTCCCTTCAGGAATATCTTGAGATCTGCAAGAAGGACCGTACTGCCTATGCCAGTGCCGCTGAGCGCATGCTCATGGCCATTGGTGAACCGGAGCTGGTAGATACCGCCAGCGATCCGCGCCTTTCGCGCATCTTTTCCAACAAGGTGATCCGTCGTTACCCTGCTTTTGCAGACTTCCACGGGATGGAAGATTGCATCGAGCAGATCGTTTCGTATTTTCGGCATGCTGCCCAAGGCCTCGAAGAGAAAAAGCAAATCCTTTATCTCCTGGGTCCTGTAGGGGGTGGTAAATCATCATTGGCGGAAAAGCTCAAGCAGCTGATCGAGCGTGTTCCGTTTTATGCCATCAAGGACTCTCCGGTCTTTGAATCTCCGCTGGGCCTATTCAATCCTGATGAAGATGGCCAGATTCTTGAAGAGGACTATGGCATTCCTCGCCACTATCTGCGCAGCATCATGTCGCCTTGGGCAGCCAAGCGATTGCAGGAGTTCGGCGGAGATATCAGCAAGTTCCGTGTTGTAAAGCTACACCCCTCCATCCTCAACCAGATCGCTATCGCCAAGACCGAGCCAGGCGATGAGAACAACCAGGACATTTCCGCGCTTGTCGGCAAGGTCGACATTCGCAAGCTCGAGGAATATCCGCAAAACGATGCAGACGCCTATAGCTACTCAGGCGCTTTATGCCGAGCCAACCAAGGCTTGATGGAATTTGTGGAAATGTTCAAGGCACCTATCAAGGTGCTGCACCCACTCCTGACCGCAACTCAGGAAGGCAACTACAACAGTACCGAAGGTCTGGGTGCCTTGCCCTACAGTGGGATCATCCTGGCGCACTCCAACGAATCAGAATGGCATACCTTCCGTAACAACAAGAATAACGAGGCCTTCATCGACCGTATCTACATCGTTAAGGTCCCGTATTGCCTGCGTGTTTCGGATGAGATGAAGATCTACGACAAGCTCCTCATCAACAGCTCTCTATCCAAAGCTCATTGCGCGCCCGATACGCTCAAAATGCTGGCGCAGTTCTCTGTACTTTCACGCCTGAAAGAGCCTGAGAACTCGAATATCTACTCCAAGATGCGGGTATACGACGGTGAAAACCTGAAGGACACTGATCCCAAGGCCAAATCGATTCAGGAGTATCGCGACACAGCAGGTGTCGATGAAGGCATGAACGGTTTGTCGACCCGTTTTGCCTTTAAGATTCTTTCACGTGTCTTCAACTTTGATGCCAACGAGATTGCAGCCAACCCTGTTCATTTGCTGTATGTGCTTGAGCAGCAGATCGAGCAGGAGCAGTTTCCGGCAGAAGTCCGCGAGCGCTACATGCGCTTTATCAAGGAATACTTGGCACCTCGTTATGTCGAGTTCATCGGCAAAGAGATTCAAACCGCCTACCTTGAATCGTACAGCGAATACGGACAGAACATTTTTGACCGCTACGTGTTGTACGCCGATTTCTGGATTCAGGATCAGGAATACCGTGACCCGGAAACAGGTGAAATTCTCAATCGCGCGGCGCTGAACGAGGAGCTGGAGAAGATCGAGAAGCCGGCAGGCATCAGCAACCCGAAAGACTTCCGCAACGAGATCGTCAACTTTGTGCTGCGCGCGCGTGCCAATAACAATGGCAAGAATCCCAGCTGGCTCTCTTACGAGAAGCTGCGCACGGTCATCGAGAAGAAGATGTTCTCGAACACCGAGGATCTCCTGCCGGTTATCAGCTTCAACGCCAAGGCAAGCAAGGAGGACCAACAAAAACACAACGACTTTGTGACTCGCATGGTCGAGCGTGGCTATACCGAGAAGCAAGTGCGGTTGCTGTCCGAGTGGTATCTGCGGGTACGGAAATCGCAGTAAAGAACGCAGTCGTATCGTCACAGGCAGAGGCGGCGTGACCGTGCTCTGCCGTGACCTGTCCGGCGGTAGGCAAATCGCAATATGCCAAGCCTATCGTAGGACCGCGGACTGCTCCATTTCCGAGCCCGGAGGGCGTCTATGAGTTATGTCATCGACCGGCGTTTGAATGGCAAGAATAAGAGCACGGTAAACCGTACACGTTTTCTGCGGCGTTACCGCGAGCACATCAAGAAGGCGGTCGAAGAGGCCGTGAGCCGCCGTTCCATTACCGATATGGAGCATGGCGAGCAAATCAGTATTCCTGGCCGCGACATTGATGAGCCCGTGCTGCATCACGGTCGTGGCGGCAAGCAAACGACCGTTCATCCCGGTAACAAGGAATTTTCTTCAGGAGACCGCATTCCGCGCCCCCAAGGAGGCGGTGGTGGCGGCGCAGGCCAAGGCAAAGCCAGCAACAGCGGCGAAGGCATGGATGACTTCGTGTTCCAGATTACCCAGGACGAATTTCTCGACTTCATGTTCGAGGATCTTGAACTGCCGAATCTGGTGAAAAAACAGCTGACCGGCAGCGACACGTTCAAGACGGTACGTGCTGGTATCAGCAGCGAAGGGAATCCGTCGCGCATCAATATCATCCGGACTTTACGCTCCGCTCATGCCCGGCGAATTGCTCTGTCGGGCGGAAGCCGCAACAAGCTGCGCGAAGTCAAGGCAGAGCTTGCACGCCTGCGTGTCGAGGAGCCGGACAACATCACTGATATCCAGGCGCTCGAAGCCGAGATTGTGCGTCTGCGCGCCCGGATCGATAAGGTCCCGTTCCTGGATACCTTTGACCTCAAGTACAACCTGTTGAGCAAACAGCCTACGCCAAGCTCAAAGGCCGTGATGTTCTGTCTGATGGACGTTTCCGGCTCGATGACTCAGGCGACCAAGGACATCGCCAAGCGCTTTTTCATCCTGCTCTATTTGTTTCTCAAGCGTAATTACGAGCGAATCGATGTGGTGTTTATTCGTCACCACACCAGCGCACGTGAAGTGGATGAAGAGGAGTTTTTCTATTCCCGTGAAACGGGCGGCACGATTGTGTCCAGTGCATTGAAGCTCATGCAGGAAATCATGGCGGAGCGGTACCCCATCAACGAGTGGAACCTGTATGCCGCGCAGGCCTCGGACGGTGACAACTGGAATGACGACTCGCCTATCTGCAGGGATATCCTAGTCCGCCAGATACTGCCGTTCATGCAGTACTACACCTATGTAGAGATCACGCCACGGGAACATCAGGCCTTGTGGTACGAATACGAACAGGTGCGCGGGGCGTTTCCCGAGTCCTTTTCGCAACAGCAGATCGTATCGGCTGCCGATATTTACCCGGTGTTTCGTGAACTGTTCCAGCGGAGGCTTGTGTCATGAAGCGTCAGCCTATTTCCACCGGCTCGGAATGGACATTTGAGCTTGTACAGACGTATGACCGGGAAATCGGTCGTATCGCTAAGCGCTATGCCTTGGATACCTATCCCAACCAAATTGAAATTATCACAGCCGAGCAGATGATGGACGCTTACGCGTCTGTTGGCATGCCTATCGGCTATAACCACTGGTCTTATGGTAAGCACTTCCTGCATACCGAAAAGCATTATAAGCGCGGACAGATGGGCCTGGCCTATGAAATCGTGATCAATTCGGATCCTTGCATCGCCTATCTGATGGAGGAAAACACCATCACGATGCAGGCCCTCGTAATTGCCCACGCCTGTTATGGGCATAACAGCTTCTTCAAGGGCAATTACCTGTTCCGGACCTGGACAGACGCCAGCTCCATCATCGATTACCTAGTGTTCGCCAAGCAGTACATCACGCAATGCGAAGAACGCCATGGCATTGATGCGGTAGAGGACCTCCTCGACTCCTGCCATGCACTGATGAATTATGGTGTGGATCGTTACAAGCGACCCTATCCCATTTCCGCTGAAGAGGAGCGCCGTCGGCAAAAGGAGCGTGAGGAGCTTCTGCAGCGACAGGTAAATGATCTCTGGCGCACCATCCCCAAGATGGGCGACAAGGATAAACACGAAGAGGATGCGCGTTTCCCGTCTGAGCCTCAGGAAAATATTCTTTATTTCCTTGAGAAACATGCCCCGCTGCTAGAGCCCTGGCAGCGTGAAGTTATCCGGATCGTGCGCAAGATCGCTCAGTACTTCTATCCGCAGCGGCAAACGCAGGTAATGAATGAAGGCTGGGCAACCTTCTGGCATTACACCTTGCTCAACGATCTCTACGATGAAGGCCTCGTAACCGATGGCTTCATGTTCGAGTTCCTGCAGTCTCACTCAGGCGTGATCTACCAGCCAAGCTTCGACAGCCCCTATTACAGCGGCATCAACCCTTACACCTTGGGCTTTTCCATGTTCCGCGATATTCGCCGGATCTGTGAGAATCCTACCGAAGAAGACAAGCGCTGGTTTCCGGATATCGCAGGCAGCGACTGGCTCTCTACCGTTACGTTCGCGATGAAGAGCTTCAAGGACGAAAGCTTTATCCTTCAATTCCTGTCGCCCAAGGTTATCCGGGATCTCAAGCTGTTCAGCATTCTGGACGATGATCACCGTGATGAGCTGGAAGTCGCGGCAATTCATGATGATCGGGGTTATCGCCTGATTCGTGAGCAGCTGGCAGCCCAGTACAATCTGGGCAATCGTGAGCCTAATATCCAGATCTGGAATATCAACCGTCGCGGTGATCGCTCGCTCACGCTGCGGCACACCCAGCATGATCGCAAACCCCTGGGCGATTCTACCGAGGAGGTACTCAAGCACTTGCATCGCTTATGGGGCTTTGACATTCACCTTGAAACCGCTCAGGGCGATCAGATCGTCAGCACCCAGCACGTTCCGCCCCGGGACGGCCACCGGGACCTTAACCCTCGGCGTACCGACATCGCTATCTCGCCCATCTAAATCCAAGGCCTCCTGTGAGGCCTTGTTTCTTTATATCCTTTTTGGCGTTTACCTACTTCATCGTTATCCTGCTGCCTTCAGGAGGTGAAGCATGCAGATATACAAGGTGGGTGGCGCGGTCCGGGATCGATTGCTAGGGCAGCCCGTTACGGAAGTCGATTGGGTTGTTGTCGGAGGTACCGCTGAAGAGCTTACCGCTCAGGGTTTTCGCCCCGTCGGTGCGGACTTTCCCGTCTTCCTTCATCCCAAGACCGGCGAGGAATACGCCCTGGCGCGTACTGAACGTAAAAGCGGTCGTGGCTATGGCGGCTTCACCTTTTTTGCAGACCCGGACGTCACCCTGGAAGACGATCTCATCCGCCGCGATCTGACCATCAACGCAATGGCAGAAGACGAAGCGGGCCACGTGATTGATCCCTATGGTGGCCTGAAGGATCTACATGCACGTCTGCTGCGCCATGTGTCCCCAGCGTTCATGGAGGACCCATTGCGGGTGCTGCGCGTAGCTCGTTTTGCGGCCCGCTATGCTCCGCTTGGGTTCAATGTCGCTCCGGAGACCCTTGAGCTGATGCAGCGCATGGCGACCAGCGGTGAACTGGACGCCCTGACACCCGAGCGCATGTGGAAAGAAATCTCCCGGGCGCTGATGGAGTCAAGGCCGGATGTTTTCATTCAGACCCTGCATGTCTGTGGTGCGCTGGCTGTACTGATACCCGAGATCGACTCCCTGCTCAAAGCCGATGCCGATCCGTCTACCAGCCATACCTTGCGGGTACTGCGCCAATGCGCCAGTCATAAGCAACCCCTTCCCATACGCTGGTCATGTCTACTCATGCAGGTGAAGGGCGATCAACACGAGTCAAACCAGGTTACCGACACGATCGAAGCCATCAATAACCGCTTCAAGTTGCCGCGTGACTGCAGTGAGCTGGCGTTATTGGTCAGCCAGTATCACCCGCACGTCCAGCGTGCAGCCGAGCTGAGTTCAACAGCGCTTCTGGCGCTATTCCAGTGCTTCGACCTGTTCCGTCGGCCGGCTCGCTTCGAGGAGTTCCTTCAAGCCTGTGAAATGGACCACTATGACGCAGCACTCCCCTATGCGCAGGCAAATTACATGCGCTCGATTGCGCAGGCTGCACGCGCAGTAACAGTACAACCTTTATTGGAGAAAGGACTTAAAGGCGCCGAACTTGGGGAGGCTTTGAAGCAGTCGCGCCTCGAGGCCATCGAGGCGTATTGCCGTGACTATTCTGCTGGAAAGGCCTGACACAGCGTGGCTGGCGTCAATGCCTGTCCACGCCATGTAAACGGTACCGGCCATAAACGCTGGACCTTGGGCATCGCAGCCCAAAGAGAAGCGTAATCACGGCCATCGACAGGATGCCTAACTGTGGCGGCCAATAACGAGAGCGGCCAAAGCACAAAGGCATTCTTGAGAATTTCTGCCCGCGGCAGAATCAGCCCATCCAGGTTTCCTACGAGATCGCCATAGGTCAGAATGTCGATATCAAGCGGCAAACCGGTACGATCTGCCGCGTATCGGCCATTATCAGCCTCGATGTGCTTTAAGCGAACAATCAAGTCAGCCAGGGACAATTCTGTCTGGGCCTTGACGACCAGGTTGAAGAACGGCTCGCTCTTGATACCCACGGCCTCGCTTTCAAAAACGGGAGAGCATGCCAGCTCTCCGCATAAGGCGGACAAGGCCTCCAGTGCCGCCGTCAGATGCTGCTCACGCGCGGTATTGCTGCCAAGGCCCAGGTATACCGTGGTCAGAGACATCCGCGCTCGATCTCCACACCAACCCCTGCCGCCGTCGGTACGGCACCCGGCTTGGTAATCTTCAGCCGCAACCCGGGCAATTGAAACTCCTGCATCAAGAGACTGGCCAGGCGCTCGGCAAACGTCTCGACCAACTGGAAGCTCGACTGCTGGGCGAACGCTGTAATACGTTCTGCCACCGCGGCGTAATTCAACGTCTTGTCCAGTTCATCGCTCTCGGCGGAAGGACGAATGTCCCAAGCCATGGTGACATCCAGACGCAAGCATTGACGAATTTCGCGCTCCCAGTCATACACACCAATAACGGTGTCAACTTCCAGTCCCTCGATGAATACCTTGTCCACGACCCTCTCCAGCGCCCATATGCGCATTATTTGAAAAGCCCAGCCACCGTATCGCGGTCAGACGAAGATTCCCATTAGAATCTGAAGGGACTGCCCCTCCGGGAACATCATTATGGTTTGGTTGCTGGCCACTTTTGCCTACCTGCTCGGCTCCGTATCGTTTGCCGTCCTGCTCAGCCGCGCCTTTGGTCTTAACGATCCCAGAACCAGTGGATCAGGCAATCCCGGTGCAACCAACATGTTTCGTCTTGGTGGCAAGCGCCTTGCCATCCTGACATTACTAGGCGACCTGAGCAAAAGCCTCGTCCCTATTCTCCTGGCACGTACCCTGGGCCTGTCAGAGGTCGAGCAGGCCTGGATCGGTCTGGCAGCAGTACTGGGCCATGTCTATCCGCTCTACTTTCAGTTTCGCGGCGGCAAAGGCGTCGCCACAGCGGCCGGTATGTTGCTAGGCCTGTATCCCTGGGCTGCATTGCTGGCGGCTGGCATCTGGGGAATCGTCTTCGCAATGACCCGTATCAGCTCCCTGGCTGCACTGGCCGCCACGTTGCTGTGCCTGCCGCTTATCGCCTGGCAACAACATGCCGCGTTATTGCCTCTGCTCGCGCTGACCATCCTTATCGTGCTTCGCCACCGAGCCAATCTCAAAGCCTTGCTGGCAGGACGAGAACGTCACTTCTAGAGAGCGTGACAGCTTTTGTTCCAAAAGATTTGCCAGACCACGCCCTTGACGTTACTCAGACCGCCGGCAACTGCTCCATTGGCCAACGCGCCTGCACCTGAATAGCGGGACCATCCTGCTGACCGGCCAGCAGACGCTGGCAACCGGCATACGCAATCATGGCGCCGTTGTCCGTACAGAAACGTGGGCGGGCATAAAAGACATGCCCACGTAGCTCCTTGAGCATGGTCTCCAACGAAGTTCTCAGCGCAGTATTGGCGCTGACACCGCCAGCAATTACCAGAGACTTGAGGCCTGTTTGCTTAAGGGCACGCTTGCACTTGATCGTCAGCGTCTCGACGACCGCACGCTGAAAGGCCAAGGCGATATCGCAACGCGTCTGCTCACTGTTATCCCCTGCCGCCTCGCATTGCTGCCAAGTGTTGAGAGCAAAAGTCTTTAAACCGCTGAAGCTGAAATCCAGACCAGGCCGGTCTGTCATCGGACGCGGAAAGACAAAGCGATCAGGATTGCCATTGAGCGCAAGTCGAGCAATCTCCGGCCCGCCTGGATAACCGAGCCCCAGGAGCTTGGCAGTCTTGTCAAAGGCTTCCCCCGCAGCATCGTCTACCGACTCGCCCAGAAGCTGATAACGGCCGATACCGTCCACCCGTACAAGCTGCGTATGGCCACCAGACACCAACAAGGCGACGAACGGAAATTCCGGCGGCTGCTCCTCCAGCATGGGCGCCAACAAATGGCCTTCCATGTGATGAACCCCCAACGCCGGAACACCCCATGCCAGACTCAGCGCCTGGGCAAAGGAGGCGCCTACCAGCAGCGCACCGACCAGGCCCGGACCGGCCGTATAGGCAATGGCATCGACATCGGCCGGCTTGCTGCCTGCCTCAGCCAATACCTGATTAATAAGAGGAAGCATTCGTTTTACATGGTCACGGGAGGCCAATTCAGGCACTACCCCACCATAAACACGATGCAAATCGATTTGACTGAATAGCGCATCGGACAAAAGTCCACGTTCGCTGTCAAAGAGTGCGACACCTGTTTCGTCGCAGGACGTTTCGAGTCCCAGAACACGCATGGGCAGATGGCCTTCGGCCTGACGATGAATGAAGGAAGGCATGATAATCCCACCCATTTGCTCAGACCAGTGCTTTCGTCCGGAAGCTTTGCATTTACCCCGGCGAAGCGTTACTATCCGCAACCCTTAAAAACCGACGCTTTACATGGCCAAGGCCTCAAGCGTTGAATCAACCCCCGGTAAAACATTGAAGGTACGACCTGGATGCCCGCCGTCAAAGTCAAAGAAAACGAACCCTTCGACGTAGCCCTGCGTCGTTTCAAGCGCTCTTGCGAAAAAGCCGGTGTTCTGGCTGAAGTTCGCAGCCGCGAGTTCTACGAGAAGCCTACTTCCGAGCGTAAGCGCAAGGCAGCTGCTGCTGTTAAGCGTCATGCCAAGAAAGTGCAGCGCGAACAGCGCCGCCGCGAGCGTCTGTACTGATCAGACGCCTGCAAGGCTAACGGCTCCGCCCGACCACTGGTCGGGCTGAACGTATGTGATCTGCTAATCCGCACCACCTGTCAAGCATGTCCCATGCCTGGCGCATTCCTGTTGAACATCCTTTCGCAACGTGCGTTAGTATGCTCAAGTTTCGATAGTCGAATTTATAATTCAACCAAGCGACCTGCGCATGGAAGCAACCGTTTTTCATCGCGTATGCTAATGGCCCTCCCTGAGCCGAATGCACCATGGCCGGATTGATCCCCCAGAGCTTTATCGACGACCTGCTCAACCGCACCGACATTGTCGAAGTGGTAGGGTCACGCATCAAGCTAAAAAAAACCGGCAAGAATTTTAGTGCGCTCTGTCCTTTTCATAACGAAAAGAGCCCTTCGTTCAGCGTAAGTCCAGACAAGCAGTTCTATTACTGCTTCGGCTGCGGCGCAGGCGGAAATGCCCTCGGCTTTGTCATGGACCATGACAATCTGGAGTTTCCCGAAGCTGTTGAAGAGCTGGCCAGAAAAGCCGGTCTTGACGTTCCCCGGGAAGAAAGCACCAGTGGCGGCCCACGCAAGCCGCGGCAGATGGTGGACTCTCCGCTGTATGCGCTGCTGGCCGACGCAGCCACGTTCTATCGTCAGTCGCTCAAGAGTCACCCCCAGCGT
The DNA here is from genome assembly GCF_002364655.1 of Pseudomonas sp. UBA3149. Lineage (NCBI taxonomy): Bacteria > Pseudomonadati > Pseudomonadota > Gammaproteobacteria > Pseudomonadales > Pseudomonadaceae > Pseudomonas > Pseudomonas sp. UBA3149. The sequence continues at coordinate 23,010 of NZ_DEYV01000039.1, read as the reverse complement.
AAAGCCGCGGTGGATTACCTGAAGAAACGCGGCCTGACCGGCGAGATCGCACGTGATTATGGCCTGGGATTCGCACCGCCTGGCTGGGACAATCTGCTCAAGCATCTGGCAGGTGACGAGCTTCAGCAAAAAGCCATGATCGAGGCCGGCCTGCTGATCGAAAATACTGAAAACGGCAAACGCTACGATCGCTTCCGTGATCGGGTCATTTTTCCGATCAAGGACAGCCGTGGACGCGTTATCGCGTTTGGCGGTCGGGTACTGGGCGATGAGAAACCCAAGTACCTGAACTCTCCGGAAACGCCTGTTTTCCATAAGGGTCAAGAGCTGTACGGGCTGTTCGAGGCTCGCCGAGCCAACCGCGATCTTGACGAGATCATTGTCGTGGAAGGCTATATGGACGTGATTGCCCTGGCGCAGCAAGGCATACGAAATGCTGTTGCCACCCTGGGTACGTCTACCAGTGAGGAGCACATCAAGCGCTTGTTTCGTCTGGTGCCTCAAATTCTGTTCTGCTTTGATGGCGACAAGGCCGGTCGTAGCGCAGCATGGCGCGCGCTGGAATCAGCGCTCCCCACCCTACAGGACGGTCGCAAGATCCGCTTTCTCTTTCTTCCCGAAGGCGAAGATCCAGATTCTCTCGTCAGATCAGAGGGCCCGGACGCGTTTCAGGCACGTTTCGTCCAGCAGGCGCTGCCACTGGCCGAGTATTTCTTCCAGCAACTGGCAGCCGAGGCTGACCCGTCTACTCTGGAGGGAAAGGCGCACCTGGCGACACTGGCCATACCGCTGATTGAAAAGGTCCCGGGAAATAACCTGAAAGCGCTCATGCGCCTGCGCCTGACCGAGCTGACCGGGCTCAACAACGAGTCGCTCAATCAGTTTGCCAGCGCACCAGCCGCGACACCACGGCCTACGGACGAGCCTTACTACGAGCAGGATGCCTACTACGACAGCGGCTATGACTCACCTGCGCCTGCTGCGCCCTACCCGAGCACTCGCACAGGCAAGCCCTCGTATGGCGGGAAAAATGGGCTCCGCGGCAAGAAGTCGTTCGGCTTCAAAGGTGACCCTGCCATGCGTGCCCCACGCGAGCCGGTAAAGGTTGAACCGCCTACGCTTGCCGCATTACGCAGCCTGGTACACCGCCCTTCGCTGGCCTTGCAGGTTCAGGATGCAAAGAACATTGCCGAAGAAAATGACCAGTACGCACAGCTTCTTGTTGCCCTGGTTGATGCCTTGCAGAAGAAGCCCGAACAGAGCACGTTGCAGCTGCTGGCACGCTGGCACGGCACTGAACAAGGCAAACTATTACGTGTTTTAGCCGAAAAAGAGTGGTTGATTTCAGGTGATAACCTTGAACAACAGTTTTTCGACACCATTACTAGGCTTGCAGCAAGCCAGCGTGAACGCAGCCTTGAACAGCTGCTCCGCAAGGCGCGCCAAAGCGAACTCAGCATTGAAGAGAAGGACCGTCTGCGCGAGCTTCTTAGCCGCCCAGCTGTGCCATCAACCTGATTCTGGCAAGAAAGCCGCCTAATCGGCTATAATACTCAGCTTATTTTTGCCCGCCTATGCCTTCGTGGAAGGGTGTTTATGTCCGGAAAAGCGCAACAGCAATCTCGTCTTAAAGAGTTGATCGCCCGCGGTCGCGAGCAGGGTTACCTGACGTACTCGGAAGTCAACGATCACCTGCCGGAGGATATCTCCGATCCAGAACAGGTGGAAGACATCATCCGCATGATCAACGACATGGGGATCAACGTATTCGAAACAGCTCCGGATGCGGATACCCTACTGCTCGCAGAAGCGGATACCGATGAAGCCGCCGCTGAAGAAGCCGCCGCCGCACTGGCAGCAGTTGAAAGCGATGTTGGTCGTACCACCGACCCCGTGCGCATGTACATGCGTGAGATGGGTACCGTTGAACTCTTGACCCGTGAAGGCGAAATCGAAATCGCCAAGCGTATCGAGGAAGGTATCCGTGAAGTCATGAGCGCTATCGCTCACTTCCCGGGCTCGGTTGAATACATTCTCAGCGAATATGATCGGGTTACGTCCGAAGGCGGTCGCCTGTCTGACGTTCTCAGCGGCTACATCGATCCCGATGACGGCACGCTGCCTGAGAGCGAAAGCGATGACATTCCTGTGCCCAAGGCCAAGGATGCCGCTGCAGCCCAGAGCGACGACGAAGAAGAAAGCGAGAGCGATGATTCCGAGGAAGAGACCGAAAGCGGTCCGGACCCGGAAGAAGCTCGTCAGCGCTTCGCAGCCGTAGCCGAACAACTGGAGAAAACCCAAAAGGCGCTCCAGAAGCATGGCCGTAGCAGCGATCAGGCCATTGAAGAGCTGGTGGCCCTGGCCACGCTGTTCATGCCGATCAAGCTGGTACCCAAGCAGTACGAGATACTGGTAGGCCGCGTTCGCGAGTCGCTGGATCGTGTTCGTGCCCAGGAGCGCGCCATCATGCAGCTGTGTGTACGTGATGCACGTATGCCCCGCGCTGATTTCCTGCGTTCGTTCCCGAGCAACGAAACCAACCTTGAGTGGGTAGACAAGGTTCTCAAGAACAAGCCCAAGTATGCCGAGGCGATTGAGCGCCTGCGTCCTGATATCCAGCGCAACCAGGAAAAGCTGATTGCCCTGCAAAAGGAGCTTGACCTGACAGTTGCCGAGATCAAGGAGATCAATCGCAACATGTCCATCGGCGAAGCCAAGGCTCGTCGGGCGAAAAAAGAGATGGTTGAGGCCAACCTGCGTCTCGTGATCTCGATCGCCAAGAAGTACACAAACCGTGGCTTGCAGTTCCTTGATCTGATCCAGGAAGGCAACATCGGTCTGATGAAGGCGGTAGACAAGTTCGAATACCGCCGCGGCTACAAGTTCTCCACCTATGCGACCTGGTGGATTCGTCAGGCGATTACCCGCTCCATTGCGGACCAGGCACGGACCATCCGTATTCCGGTTCACATGATCGAGACGATCAACAAGCTCAATCGTATTTCCCGCCAGATGTTGCAGGAAATGGGCCGCGAGCCGACGCCGGAAGAGCTGGGTGAGCGTATGGATATGCCTGAGGACAAGATCCGCAAGGTATTGAAGATCGCTAAAGAGCCAATCTCCATGGAAACACCGATTGGTGATGATGAAGATTCGCACCTGGGTGATTTCATCGAAGACTCCACCATGCAGTCTCCGATCGAGGTAGCGACCAGCGAAAGCCTGAAGGAAGCGACTCGCGATGTACTGGCAGGACTGACGGCTCGTGAAGCCAAGGTACTGCGCATGCGTTTCGGCATCGATATGAATACTGACCATACACTTGAAGAGGTCGGTAAGCAGTTCGATGTGACACGCGAGCGTATTCGTCAGATCGAAGCCAAGGCCTTGCGTAAGCTGCGTCATCCGTCTCGTAGCGAGCATCTTCGCTCGTTCCTCGACGAGTAAATGAAAAACCGGAGCAAAAGCTCCGGTTTTTTATGCGCTTTATTTTGCCATTTGCTTCTATATGGGTATAATGCGCCCCTCTCGTAGGGCCTGTAGCTCAGTCGGTTAGAGCAGAGGACTCATAATCCTTTGGTCGAGAGTTCGAGTCTCTCCGGGCCCACCAGAAATTCGAAAGTATCACAGGGGCGTCGCCAAGCGGTAAGGCAGCAGGTTTTGATCCTGCCATGCGTTGGTTCGAATCCAGCCGCCCCTGCCATATCTCAGCGCCAAGCGCGTAATAAAAAAGGCTTACCTCGGTAAGCCTTTTTTATTTCTGCTCTCCTTACGCCTTCAGACCTGACGATCCGGAGGCCGAGCCCTGCGCGGAATGCATACCTGTCTCTACCAGGGTCAACCTCGGCTTAGCCGATTCAGTCGCCGTCGACTCGCCGAGAGGAAGCGTCACGCTGAACGTAGCCCCCTGTCCTTCGATGCTGCAGACACCTATCGTGCCACGGTGCGCCTTGACGATCTGATCGGCGATATAAAGCCCCAAGCCCAGCCCTGCAACGCCTTCGCTTCCACTAGCGCGCTCAAACTGGCGGAAAATACGCTCCTGATTCTCAGGCGAGATACCGATACCAAAGTCGCGTACGCTAAGTACAGCGCAGCCGTCCTTGACATCCAGTTTCACATGAACGGGCTTGCCTGCACCGTAGCGCATGGCATTGGTAAGCAGATTGGCAACAACCTGCTCGATTCGGAATTCGTCCCACTCCCCTTCGATGTATTCGGGAAGCTCTACCGTGACGTCACAGCCAGTCGCGTTGAGTTGCGGCATGAAATTTTCGACGATACTGGAAACCAGTTTCACCAGATCGAAACGGGAAGGTCGGATAGACAACTTGCCCGTCCGGATACGGGATACGTCGAGCATGTCATCGATCAGACGTACCAACTTCTGTACCTGACGCTCGTCCCTCTCGACCATCTCCATCAGCTTTTCAGGCGTAAAAGCTGCCATATTATTCTTGCCCAGGTAGATCTTGCGCAGCTGGGCTTCAAGAATCAGCGTATTGAGCGGGGTCTTCAGCTCATGGGAAACGATAGACATGAAGTCGTCGCGCATCCGCACCGCATGCTGCAACTCAACTTGCGTCTGGCGCAGCTCGGCCAGCAGCACCTCCTGCTCCTGACGGCTACGCTCAAGCGCCTCAAGCTGACGCCGCATGCCCTTGCGGTGCCGGTACAGGTCCACGAATACGCTGACCTTACTCTTGACCGCATGGATGTCGAGCGGCTTGTAAAGAAAGTCTACAGCTCCGCTCTCATAGCCTTTGAAGGCATAGTTGCGGTCATGACCGGCAGCACTGACAAAGACGATTGGAATATGTTTGGTCTTCTCGGTACTTCGCATCATTTCGGCAAGCTCGAAGCCGTTCATGACCGGCATCTGCACGTCCAGAATGGCAAGCGCAAATTCGTGCACGAGCAATAGCTCAAGCGCAGCCTCGGCAGAACCTGCCTTGAATACAGAGAGGTCCTCGTGTTTCAACAACGCCTCAAGTGCCAAAAGATTCTCTGGAAGATCGTCAACGATGAGAATCTTTGCTGTATTCACTTCTTTAAGCATTGTTCTGTTCCAGCTCGACGAGCAATGTATTAATGTCTCTGACAGGCAAAATGAAATCAGGAGTAAACAACTTGAGAGCCGCTTCTGGCATCGTAGGCACGAAGGCTTCAGCCGGATCCTGAACAACGGTCAACCCACCGGCACGGTGGATCGCTCTCAAGCCTGCCGCGCCGTCCTCATTGGCTCCGGTCAGTAGAACACCACAAAGGTGCTCGCCAAATACGTCTGCAGCACTTTCGAACAATACGTCGATTGAAGGCCGCGAAAAGTGCACACGCTCTTCCCGGCTCAGGGAGAGCGTTTTGTCCTGTTCGATCAGCAGATGGTACCCAGGCGGCGCAAAGTACAGTGTGCCAGGGTGCAGCGGTTCCTTTTCATCTGCTTCCTTGACGTCTATCTCCAGACGCAGTCGGAAAATTTCCGCTAGTTTACTGTCCTTGTCCTCGGGCATGTGTACTACCACGACGATAGGCAGGCGAAAAGTTTCGACCAAGCCGACCAATAGTACACTAAGTGCTTGTAGCCCACCCGCGGAAGCGCCTACAACAATTGCTTCAATTTGCCGCTGCGGCAGCGAAAAGAGGGTATCCGGCCCTTGTTTCATGACGATTATAACCGCCTGAAAAGTCGTTCTTTTTTGACGACCGGTTCGAAATGACCCGCATAGGCAGAGAAATCGAGCGACTCCTTGCTGCCGAGTCCGAGAAAGCCTCGGTGGCACAGCGACTCATGAAACAAACCGAACGCGCGATTCTGTAAGCCTTTGTTGAAATAGATCAGAACATTTCGGCAGGAGATGAAGTGCGTCTCAGAAAACACCATGTCCGTAGCCAGGCTATGGTCGGCAAAGGTGACATTGGCCATAAGTGACTTATCAAACAGCGCCCCATCGTAGGCCGCTGTGTAATAGTCGGAAAAGGAATTCTTGCCGCCGGCCAGCTGATAGCTTTGTGTGTATTTACGCACCCGCTCCAGCGGAAAGACGCCCTGCCGGGCACGATCCAGCGATTGTGGATTGATATCGGTGGCGTAAATCAACGTACGGTCCAGCAGCCCCTCTTCCTTAAAGAGGATGGCCATGGAATAGACTTCCTCCCCCGTACTGCACCCGGCAATCCAGATCTTGAGCGATGGATAGGTCTTGAGCACAGGGACTACGTGCTCTCGAATGGCCAGGTAATAGGTGGGGTCACGAAACATCTCGCTGACCGGAATCGTCAGGAACTGGAGCAGCTCGCTGAACAGTTGGGGATCATGCAGCACGCGAGCTTGCAGCTCTGAAATAGTTTCGCATTCAAACTTCGACAGCGCATGGAGCACCCGGCGCTTGAGCGAAGCGCCGGAATAATCCCGAAAGTCGTAGCTGTATTTGAGATAGATACCCTCGATGAGCAAGCGCAGCTCAATATCCAGGGTACGGTCGGGACACATGGTTACAGCTTCTCCAGTGACGGCATCCATACCCTGATTAATGAGAACAGCCGGTTCAGATCGACAGGCTTAGCCAGATAGTCATTGGCCCCGGCACGCAGACAACGCTCCTGGTCGTCCTTCATGGCCTTGGCGGTAATAGCAATAATGGGCAGTTTTTGCAGGTAAGGAATCTTGCGAATTTCCTGCATGGCCTGATAGCCGTCCATCATTGGCATCATGATGTCCATGAGTACAAGATCGATACCTTCGATCGTTTGTACCTTCTCCACCGCCTCAAGACCATTGCGGGCGATTTCGACGATTGCTCCCTTCTGCTCGAGCGCACTGGTCAGGGCGAAGATATTGCGTACGTCGTCATCTACCAACAGGAGCTTACGACCTTCGAATGCCTTGTCGCGGCTGCGGGCAGTCTTGAGCATTTTCTGGCGCTCAGGCGGCATGTCGGCTTCGATCTTGTGCAGGAAGAGTGTGACCTCATCCAGCAAACGCTCGGGCGAACGGGCTCCTTTGATGATGATCGAGCGCGAGTACTTCATCAGGTTCGCTTCTTCATCACGGGTCAGACTGCGCCCGGTATAGACAATGACCGGCGGGAAGGAGCAGATCTCTTCATTGGCCATGCGCTCAAGCAGCTCGTTGCCTTCCATATCGGGCAGCTTGAGGTCGATTACCATGCAGTCATAGATATTGTTACGCAGCAGCTCAAGTGCCTCCTGGCCAAGCTCTACCGCGGTAATTTCCACATCTGAATCACCGATGAGCTTGGTGATGCTGTCGCGCTGCAGCGCATCGTCTTCGACCAGCAGAATGCGCTTCATCTTCTGCGAAAACTTGGCCTCGAGTCGACTGAAGACGGTCTTGAGCTCATCACGGGTCGTGGGCTTCATGGCATAGCCGACGGCCCCCATGTGCATGGCGGCCTCGACCCGATCCTCAACCGATACCACATGCACCGGAATATGCCGTGTATGGGGATTCTCCTTGAGCCGCTCAAGCACGGTAAGGCCTGAATGGTCGGGTAGACGCATGTCCAGCAGAATGGCATCTGGCGTGAACTCGGTTGCGACGTCGAAGCCTTCATCGGCCCCATGTGCCACCAGGCAGCTGTATTTCAGCTCATGGGCCAGATCGTAAAGGATACGTGCAAACTGTGGCTCGTCCTCAATCACCAGTACCTTGCGATCCGGGAAGGGGAAGCTTTCACGGTCGTCCGGGAACGGTCTCGGGCGGGCCGGGCTTATTTCGTCAGCCGTCACTACTGGCACCGATGACGGCGCGGCAGCAACGGATGCAGCAACCGCGACTGGAGCTGGCGCCTCGTTGGTAGGACGCAGCGCAGGAGCGGCCTGAACACGGGAAGCAGGTGCGTCGGCAATGAGTGGCTGCTCATATTGCAGGGGTAGGCGCAAGGTGAAGGTACTGCCCTGCTGCGGAACGCTCTGTACTTCAATGGAGCCCCCCAGCAGCTTGGCCAGGTCGCGGGAAATGGAAAGTCCCAGACCGGTACCGCCGTAACGACGGGTCGTTGCGCCATCGGCCTGACGGAAGGCTTCAAAGATGACCTCCTGCTGATCTGGCGCAATACCAATGCCCGAGTCGGTGACCGCGAACGCGACCTGGTTCTGATCGAGCGTCACCTTGAGCGTAACGCCGCCTCGCTCGGTAAACTTGAATGCATTGGAAAGCAGATTCTTGAGAATTTGCTCGATACGCTGCCGATCCGAGTACACAAAGCCAGGCAGATCGTCGGCAAGATCAACCGTGAAAGACAGCTCACGGCTATCGGCCACGGGATTGAATGAGTTTTTCAGGGTGTCGACGACACGCTTGACGGACACTTGCTCAGGCCTGATTTCCAGCATGCCTGCCTCGACCTTGGAAATGTCGAGGATATCGTTGATCAGGTTGAGCAGGTCATTGCCAGCAGAATAGATGGACTCTGCAAAACGGACCTGCTCGGCAGTAAGGTTCGCATCCGTGTTATCGGCCAACAACTTGGCCAGGATAAGCGAGCTATTGAGCGGTGTCCGTAGTTCATGGGACATGTTGGCCAGGAACTCCGACTTGTACTGGCTGGCACGCTCAAGCTCGCGAGCCCGATCTTCCAGTTCAGTCTGCGCTGCGTTGAGCAGGTTGTTGCGCTCGTCGAGCATGTCGCGCTGCTGTTGCAGCTCATGGGTCTGCTCGGAGAGCTGCTCGTTGGTCTGCTCAAGCTCCGCCTGCTGCTGCTCGAGGTGCGCCTGAGACTCCTTGAGCGCACGGGACTGCTCTTCGAGCTCTTCGTTGGCGGTGCGGAGTTCTTCCTGCTGTACCTGCAGTTCTTCGTTGAGCTGCTGGGTCTCGGCCAACAGCTTTTGCAGACGCTGGCGATACTTGCCGGCCTCGATGGAAGAACCAATCGCTGAGGAGACAAGCTTGAGCAACTCGGTATCCCGCGCTTCCAGACTGCGGGTAAAGCCTAGCTCCACCACGCCATTGACCATACCATCACTTTCAATCGGTACGATCAGGGCCGCTGCGGCAGTGGTCTCGCCGACGGCCGAGCTGACCTTCAGATAATCACGTGGCAGATCCTTCAGCTCAATGATGCGTGACTCCAGAGCCGCTTGTCCCACCAGGCTTTCACCCAAGGCCAGCGTGCGTCTCGTGGAAAGGTTCTCTTCGCTCAACGCATATTCGGCTACGCGCTCCAGCTTACGGTTATCGTCCTGGACGATATAGATCGCCCCTGCAGAAGCACCCAGGTAGCGGGCCAGGAACTGCAGGATACTTTGCCCTAGCAGAGGCAGTGTCTGCTGGCCAATCACCTGTTCGGAGAGCTGCATCTGTCCGGCACGGTACCAAGCTTGCCGTTGCATTTGCTCGGCATGATCGAGCTGCTGATCCAGCGCGGTGGTGTAGGTATTAGACAAGCGCGTCAGTTCACGGCGCCCCAGGAAGGCCAGCAGGCCGCTCAGCAAGAGGCTGACACACAGAAATGACGCAACAATGATGATGGTGGCCTGACTGGCCGTTGAACTACGCTCGGCTCGTTGCTGCTGCTCCAATGCAATGAAATCATTGAAGTCGCGACGGATAGCATCAATCAAGTCTTTGCCTTCGCCGTCGCGTACGTGCTTCATGAAGTCGCCGTTCTGCTGATTCAACGCGATCATTCGAGACGCATATTCACGCCAGGAACGATGCAAGCTTTCAATGCGCTCAAGCCGACGTAGCTGGACCTCGTTATCTGAAACCAGACTTTTCAGCTCATCCAACTGAGGCTGAAACGTAGCCTGTGCACGCTGGTAGGGCTCAAGAAAGGATTGATCATCACTTAGCAGATAACCCCGCATACCTGTTTCCAGATCTACCGCGAGCCTGAATACATTGTTACTGCTACTGATAACCCGATCGGTATGCTCGATCCACTGGTTTACGGAAAGAAGGTAATAAACGACAGCAACAAAGAACGCCGAAGTAAGAAAACCGATCCCTAATGGCAGAGTCAGGTTACGGCTCAGGATTCGACGAAAGCTTTGCTGATCGACAGGCGACTCACGATTCATGCGTTACTCAATATCAGTCATGAATGAAAAAGCGGCCACCTGCTGCAAGGCAGCCGCAGTACGGCAAGCATGCACGAAAAAACGGAAAGCGAAGCGGCCCGCGTTCAATTAATTCAATCGCGAGCCGGATTATCCATTGGCTGGACTAACGTCGAGCGATGATCCAGACAGCATGAATAATGCCTGGAATATAGCCCAAAATGGTCAGCAGGATGTTTAACCAGAAAGCGCCTCCGAGACCAACCTGGAGGAAAACGCCTAGGGGCGGAAGGATGATGGCGCAGATGATTCTGATCAGGTCCATTTGCAAGCTCCTCGTAACAGGCCGTCGAAACAGCTATAGGACCTATTGCACGGGAGTCGGTTCCTCGAATGCCAGGCAGAAAAAACCCCGCCGTAGCGGGGCTTTGCAGACTATGGAGGATTTCCGTATCGGGCACCGTCCTGGTGCAGTCCTCTAACTCCCTGTTTTAACTGGGGCGCTTCCTGCGCTGAACTCGATAGCTGAATGATATTCCCTATAAATGTAGGGTTAATAGAGCCAAGTCATGCAACATCCTGTAAGTATTTGCTTACATCAGAACTGTGCAGCCTCCAGCTCATACAGCACGCCGCTGCCTGCCCTTACCGAAGCCGTCAACGAATGAATGCGAGGCAGCAGTCGGGCAAAGTAGAACCGCGCCGTTGCGACCTTGCTACTGCGCAGCTCGGCATGATCGCTTTGCAATGCGGCTTCAGCCATGCGTGCCCACAGGTAGGCATAGGCGGTATAACCCAACACATGCAGGTACTCCACCGACGCTGCACCTATCTCGTTCGGATTGGTTTTGGCCTCGTTCATGACCCACTCGGTCAGGGCGTCCAGGTTATCCAGCGCTGCTCGCAGCGGTTCGGCAAACTCGGATGACGTGTCATTCAGTATTTCGATAAAGGCTCTGATCTCTTCCGAGAAAGGCCGATACAGGCTTCCCGCCGACCCTACAACCTTGCGCCCCATCAGATCCAGCGCCTGGATACCGTTGGTGCCCTCGTATATCTGGGTAATACGAACGTCTCGTACCAGCTGCTCCTGCCCCCATTCACGAATGTACCCATGCCCACCAAAGATCTGCTGGCCATGCACGCAAATCTCGAGCCCCAGATCTGTCAGGAAAGCCTTGGCTACAGGAGTCAATAGCGCCACCATGCCTTCGGCACGTGAGCGCGCCTGAGCATCGTTGCTGAACTTGGCGATATCGAGCTGCATCGCAACATAGGTGGAAAATGCACGACCGCCCTCGTTCAAGGCCTTCATGGTCAACAGCATGCGACGTACGTCAGGATGAACGATGATAGGGTCAGCCGCCTTGTCGGGCGCAGAAGGGCCGGTTGCCGCGCGGCTTTGCAGGCGCTCACGGGCGTACTCAACGGCACTCTGATAGGAACGCTCCCCTGCTCCCAGTCCTTGAATACCTACACCCAAGCGTTCGTAATTCATCATGGTGAACATGGCAGCAAGCCCTTTATTGAGCTCACCGACCAGATAACCCTTGGCGCCATCAAAGTTCATCACGCAGGTACTGGAGCCGTGAATACCCATCTTGTGCTCGATGGAGCCGCACGCCAGGGTATTGCGCTCGCCAAGGCTGCCGTCCTCATTGACCAGGACCTTTGGAACGAGGAAAAGTGAAATGCCTCTGGAGCCGGTAGGTGCGTCCGGAAGCTTCGCGAGCACCAGGTGGATGATGTTTTCCGTCAGGTCATGCTCACCGGCTGTAATAAAGATCTTCGTACCGGTAATGGCATAACTGCCATCCGCCTGCGGTTCGGCACGGGTGCGGATGATGCCCAGGTCTGTGCCGGCATGGGGCTCGGTCAGGCACATGGAGCCTGCCCATACACCGGAATAGAGGTTGGGCAGATACCGCGCTTTCAGCTCTTCGCTGGCATGGGCATGGATGGCCAGGCAACCGCCTGCCGTGAGCATGGGGTACAGGCCAAAGGATAGATTGGCCGCATGGACCATTTCCTCGACCTGAGCAGAAATCACCTTGGGCATGCCCATACCACCGTACTCAGGATCACCGCCTACGCCTACCCAACCGCCTTCGGCATAGACGGTATACGCCTCCCGGAAGCCTTTTGGCGTAATCACCTTGCCCCCATCCCAACGGCAGCCCTCTTCATCCCCATTGCGGTTGAGTGGAGACAGGGTGCGGGCAGCCACCTTGGCCGCTTCTTCCAGAATGGCGTCGGCCGTCTCGGTATCGACCCGTTCCGCCAGCTCAGGTAACTGCTGCCACGCCTCCTGCACCCTGAACACATCGTTGAGCAGGAAACGGATATCACGTAGGGGAGCTTGGTAGTCAGCCATGGGGCAATCCTCCAGCAGAGGCGCAGGGTATCCGGCGCTTTTTTGTGAGTATTCCCTGAGTGTAGCGAACACGCCAAAAGGGCCATAGGTTCATGATGCGACCAGATAGTCAGCTTCGGTCACCCAACCGATCCTTGTTTGAGCCAACAAAAAAGGGACGCTGTTAGCGTCCCTTTTCAAGGTTCTTACAAGCCTGCCTTGGCTTTCAATCGCCACTCGTGAAGCAGCGGCTCGGTATAACCGTTGGGCTGTTCGCGTCCCTTTAGAACCAGGTCCCGGGCGGCCCGGAAGGCATAGGACGTTTCGAAGTTGGGCGCCATGGGGCGATACAGGGAGTCACCTGCGTTTTGCTCATCCACGATACGGGCCATCCGCTGCAACGTTTCGATCACCTGTGCCTGATTGGTTACGCCGTGGCGCAACCAGTTGGCAATATGCTGGCTAGAGATACGCAGTGTGGCGCGGTCTTCCATCAGGCCGACGTTATGGATATCCGGCACCTTGGAGCAGCCGACACCCTGGTCTACCCAGCGCACGACATAACCTAGAATGCCTTGGGCGTTGTTGTCCAGCTCCTGCTGAATCTCCTCGACAGACCAGTTGGCAGACTCGACAACTGGAATGGTCAGCAAATCGTTCAGAATGCTGTCACGGGCGGCGTTGACATCGACCTGCTCCAGTTCTTGCTGGATCGCCTGCACATCGACCTGATGGTAGTGCAGCGCATGCAGGGTCGCAGCCGTAGGCGATGGCACCCAGGCGGTATTGGCGCCAGCTTTAGGATGACCAATCTTTTGCTCCAGCATGGCGGCCATGAGGTCAGGCATGGCCCACATGCCCTTACCGATTTGGGCGCGGCCACGCAGCCCGCAGGACAAACCAACCAGGACGTTGTTGCGCTCGTAGGCGGCAATCCACTTGCTTCCTTTCATGTCGCCCTTGCGCAGCATCGCACCCGCTTCCATGCTGGTGTGCATCTCGTCGCCGGTGCGATCCAGGAAACCGGTGTTGATAAAGGCCACGCGGGAAGCCGCCTCGGCAATACAGGCCTTGAGGTTGACGCTGGTACGGCGCTCCTCATCCATGATACCCATCTTGATCGTGTTGGCAGGCAGTCCCAGCATGGACTCGACCCGTCCAAACAATTCAGCCGCAAAAGCCACTTCCTTCGGCCCGTGCATCTTTGGTTTCACGATATAAATGGAGCCGGTACGGGAGTTGCCACGGCGTGCCAGATCATGCAGGGCGATGGTCACGGTCATCACGGCATCCATAATGCCTTCAGGAATCTCCTGACCATCGGCATACAGAATGGCCGGGTTGGTCATCAGGTGGCCGACGTTACGTACGAACAGAAGCGAGCGGCCATGCAGCGACAGGCTCTCACCATTGGCCGCCGTATACTCACGGTCCGGGTTGAGCGTACGCGTGAAACGCTTGTCACCCTTGGTCACTTCTTCAGCCAGATCGCCCTTCATCAGGCCCAGCCAGTTACGGTAAGCCAGGACCTTGTCCTGTGCATCCACAGCAGTAATCGAGTCCTCCAGATCCATGATGGTGCTGACGGCCGATTCCATCAGGATGTCCTTCACACCAGCACAGTCGGTTTGGCCGATCTGGGAGTGACGATCGATCTGAATTTCAAAATGCAGACCGTTGTGCTTGAGCAGAATGGCCGATGGTTCGGATGCATCGCCCTGATAGCCGACAAAGGCTGACGGATCGGCCAGCTCGCAGGCCCCATTCTTCATGTCTACCACGAGACGGCCGCCGTCGACCCGGTAGCACGTCGCCTCTTTATGGGAGCCTTTGGCCAGCGGAACGGTCCGGTCCAGGAAGTCGCGGGCGTAAGCGATAACCTTGGCTCCGCGAGCGGGGTTGTAGCCCTTGGCTTTCTCGGCGCCTTCGTCCTCTAGAATGGCGTCGGTGCCGTAGAGTGCATCGTAAAGCGAGCCCCAGCGCGCATTCGCAGCGTTTAGGGCATAACGCGCATTGAGCACCGGTACAACCAGCTGCGGACCAGCCTGCTGCGCGATTTCAGTATCGACATTGGCTGTGGTCGCCTGGACCTTCTCCGGCTGCGGCAGCAGGTAGCCAATCGACTCCAGAAAGCGGCGGTAGGTCGCCATGTCCTTGATCGGGCCGGGATTGGTAAGATGCCAGTCATCCAGCTTTGCCTGGATCTGATCACGCTCGGCCAGCAGTGCCTGGTTACGCGGTGCCAGGTCATGCACCAGAGCATCGAAGCCCTGCCAGAAAGCAGCGCTATCGATTCCCGTACCGGGCAACACTTGCTCCTCGACAAAGCGATGCAAGGAGGTGGCTACCTGTAAGCGATGGCAAGAAGTGCGTTGAGTCATGTCGTAATCCCTGTGTTCTTCTTATCGGTTCAACCCAAAACAGCCGCAGCACCCGCTTTGGCCACCTGTGCATCCTGATCGGCCTTGACGCCTGAAACGCCTACCGCGCCGACGACCTGTCCCTCGACCATGACCGGCACACCACCCTCCAGCATGCCAGCCAGGATCGGTGCAGATAAAAAGGCGGTACGCCCGCCGTTGATCATGTCTTCAAACCCTTTGGATTCACGGCGCCCCAGGGCTGCGGTCCGGGCTTTTTCCGTAGAGATGTAGCCGCTGGTTGGCGCGGCATTGTCGAGCCTGAGCAGCGCCAGCGGATGTCCGCCATCGTCCACTACCGCAATGGAGACGGCCCACTGGTTGCGCTCGGCCTCGGCGCGTGCGGCCTCCAGGATGCGATTCACTTCAGTGACGGTCAGGACGGCTTTGCTTTGCATGCAGATTCTCCACGTGAGGATGGTAGGGTTCGGAATTCAGAGCGGCATCGACAATCTCGATCCAATGTCGGACCGGTGTACGACTAACACCGCCCAGATGGGTCTGGCAACCGATATTGGCGGTAACGATCAGATCGGGCTGCCCGCTCTCAAGCGCGGCGAGCTTGTTGTCTCGCAACTGACGAGACAGCTCCGGCTGAGTGAGCGAATAGGTGCCGGCAGAGCCGCAGCACAGATGGGCGTCTGGCACCGTCGCCAGCGTATAGCCCAGACGCTGCAAGACCTCCTCTACAGCGCCGCCCAGCTTCTGGGCATGTTGCAGGGTACAGGGGCAATGAAAGGCCAACCGGTGATCCGCACTCACCACCAGCCGCTCCAACGGCTCGGCACGAACCACCTCGACGATATCCTTTGCCAGTTCGGATACTCGGCGGGCCTTGGCGGCATAGGCGGGATCATCCTTCAGCAGATGACCGTAATCCTTGACGAATGCGCCGCAACCGCTGGCCGTCTGCACAACTGCCTCCGCGCCTGCTTCCACGGCAGGCCACCAGGCATCGATATTGCGGCGGGCACGGTCAAGTCCGTCATGCTGGGCATTAAGGTGAAACTCAACGGCGCCGCAGCATCCTGCTCGCGGCGCATCGACCACGCTAATCCCCAAGCGATCCAGCACCCGCGCCGTTGCAGCGTTGGTGTTGGGCGATAGTCCTGGTTGAACACAGCCCTCCAGCATCAACACGTGTCGCTCATGACGTACCGCCGGTCGCTCTCCCGCGGGGAGCGGATCGGCAGGAAGTTTGCTCTTTAGCGCATCCGGTAAGAGTGGACGCAGTGTTTGCCCTGCGTCCGCCAGCGCCTTGAATAACGCAGGACGCGGCAGCACGGTGCGCAAGCCGGCCCGCAGAAGGCGCTCCCCCATGGGGCGAGGCACGCGGCGCTCCAGTTCGGCACGGCCGATATCCAGGAGATTGTGGTAAGTCACGCCGGACGGACAGGTCGTCTCACAGTTGCGACAGGTCAGACAGCGGTCCAGGTGCAGTTGTGTTTTCGTTGTTACGGGTCCGCCCTCCAGCATCTGCTTGATCAGGTAGATACGTCCGCGTGGCCCATCCAGCTCATCGCCCAACAGTTGATAGGTCGGGCAGGTCGCGTTGCAGAAGCCGCAGTGTACGCAGCTACGCAGTACGCGTTCGGCCTCCGCTGCCTGCGGTAGGCGACGTGCTTCTTCACTTAGTATTGTTTGCATTACAGCTCCGCATACAGTCGACCAGAATTGAACAGCCCATGCGGGTCCATTTGCTGCTTGAGCTGACGCTGATATTTGAGAAGCGCAGGTGCCAGTGGGTGGAATGGCTCGCGCGTGATATCAGGCGTGAAACAGGTGGCATGCCCCCCGACCTGCTCGACAAGAGGCCTGAGCGTGGCGGCATCCATATCGCTTTTCAGCCACCGCTGGGCACCGCCCCAATCCATCAGGACCGAGCCGGGCAGCTCCAATACAGGGCTGTGATTGGGTAGCGACAGGCGCCACAGTGGACGTGGATCAGCGAAAAATTCCAGTCGGTGCTCGCGCAGATCCGTCCAGTACGCAACAGACAGGTCTTCACCTCCAATGCGATCCCGAGCGGCCGCGACAGAACCCTCACCGCCCTCCAGACGAATATGTAATGCGCGGCCATCATGGCAGGCCCCTGCCAGCGGAATGGCCTGGCGCTCCCACTCGGCCAGCTTGCTCAGCGCGCGCGGGGCATCCAGCTCTAACCTTAGACGGGTACACGTCCGCGGCTTGGGCAGAACCTTGAGAGACACCTCGGTAATCAGCCCCAGGCAACCAAAGCTCCCGGCTAGCAGACGAGACAGGTCATAGCCCGCCACGTTCTTCATGACCTCACCGCCAAAGCGCAGGTGTTTGCCCTCGCCTGTGATGACCCGGGTCCCCAGGACAAAATCCCGCACCGAGCCTACCCAGGGCCGACGCGGGCCGGAAAAGCCCGTCGCAATCATGCCGCCTACCGTCGCGCCCGGGCCGAAATGCGGCGGCTCGCAGGGCAGCATCTGGCCGTTGGCTTCCAACGCAGCCTCCAACTCAGCCAGTGGAGTGCCTGTCCGTACCGTCACTACAAGCTCAGTGGGATCATAGGTAACGATGCCTCGGTGGGCGCGCACATCGATTTCCATACCGTCTACCGGTCGGCCCAGGTGACGCTTGCTGTCGCCGCCCCGGATGCGTAGCGGCTGACGTTGCTCAATAGCCTGCAGCACTTCGTCCTGAAGCGCCTGAGAAGCATCATGGGAAGCAGTCATGGCGTCCATCAGAAGCGCTCCAGTTCAGGAAAAGGCAGCTTGCCGTGATGTACATGCATGCCGCCAAACTCAGCGCAGCGGTGCAGCGTCGGCACGTTCTTGCCCGGGTTGAGCAATCCCTTCTCATCAAAGGCTTTCTTGACGGCGTGAAATAACGTCAATTCATCAGGCTTGAACTGCGTACACATGGAGTTGATCTTTTCTCGCCCTACGCCGTGCTCACCGGTGATGCTGCCACCTACCTCCACACACAGATCGAGGATCTTGCCGCCCAGCTCTTCTGCGCGCTCAAGTTCGCCCGGCTGATTGGCATCAAACAGGATCAGCGGATGCATGTTGCCGTCCCCGGCATGGAAGACATTGGCAACCCGCAGGCCGTAGTGCTCGGACAGATCCGCAATTCCCTTGAGAACGCCCGGCAATGCACGGCGGGGAATGGTGCCGTCCATGCAGTAGTAATCGGGAGAAATCCGGCCTACTGCCGGGAATGCGTTTTTGCGGCCTGCCCAGAATTTCTGCCGCTCGGCCTCGTCCCGGGCCAGCCGAATCTCGGTGGCTCCGGCCCGCGCCAGGACATCACGAACGCAATCGCAGTCAGCATGAACGTCAGACTCCACCCCATCCAGCTCACACAGGAGGATAGCCTCGGCGTCCACCGGATAGCCTGCATGGATGAAATCTTCCGCCGCCCGAATGGAGAGGTTATCCATCATTTCCAGACCGCCAGGAATGATGCCTGCAGCGATAATATCGCCGACTGCTCGACCGGCTTTTTCAATACTGTCGAAGCTGGCCATCAACACCTTGGCCGTTTGTGGCTTGGGCAGAAGCTTGACGGTCACCTCCACCACCACGCCTAGAAGCCCCTCCGAACCCGTGAACAAGGCCAGCAGATCAAACCCGGGCGTGTCCAGCGCCTCACTACCCAGGGTCAGACGCTCTCCCTCAACGGTCACAATGTCGACCTTCAGGATGTTATGCACCGTAAGTCCATACTTCAGGCAGTGCACGCCCCCTGCGTTCTCAGCCACATTGCCGCCAATGGAACAGGCGATCTGGGAGGACGGGTCCGGGGCGTAATACAGCCCGTAAGGATTGGCTGCCTGGGAAATCGCCAGGTTACGCACGCCGGGCTGAACCCGTGCACGGCGCGCATCCGGGTCAACTTCAAGGATCCGATTGAATTTCGCCATGACCAGCAGCACGCCCTGCTCCAGCGGCAGAGCACCACCGGAAAGCCCCGTCCCTGCTCCCCGCGCAACGACTGGGACGTTACGCTCATGGCAGAGCCGCATTAAGGTCTGCACCTGCTCAATGGTATTCGGGAGCACGACGGCCATGGGCGTCGTGCGGTATGCCGACAAGCCATCACACTCGTAGGGTTTCAGGTCTTCGCGTGCGTGGAGGAGCTGAACGCCGGGCAACGCGGCCTCCAATGCCTTAATCAGACTAGCCTTGTCGACCTTGGACAGTACGCCATCGACGCGTTCGTCATACAGGATATTCATTGCCAGAGTACCGATCTTGTTGTTTTTGTGCCGGAGGGCCTGGGCCTTTCAAGGCTACGTGCTTTTCTTTTACTCCCCGTTTGCCAAGACGTCTATGCCACTAAAAGCTGGTCAGACCAGTTTTTTAATACTCAGCCTTAGCCGAAAGTCTTAGCCCCACAGACGCCATGCACCTTGACGAAAGACCATGCACTCATGCCCACTAAGCCTTTACCAACTGGTCAGACCAGAGCCATGAGCACTCTTGAAGTCACCAAGCGAAGACAGGTTGCCGATGCTGTAAGCGAGCAGATCGAACGGCTGATCGTTGATGGCGTATTAAAGGTCGGGCAAGCCCTGCCCTCCGAGCGTCGCCTGTGCGACAAGCTGGGAGTTTCGCGGGCGGCCCTGCGTGAAGGACTCGGTGTGCTGAGAGCAAGGGGCATCATTGAAACCAGCCAGGGCCGAGGCTCCTTTGTAGCTCGCCTTAGCGCCTCGAATGACACCAGCCCACTGCTGCACCTGTTTGGCAGTCAACCCCGTACGCTCTTCGATCTGCTCGAAGTGCGCGCCCTGCTCGAAGGAGAAGCCGCCCGGTTGGCAGCCTTGCGCGGTACAGAGGCGGACTTTGTGTTGATTGGCCGGCGTTATCAGGCGCTGTGCGAGGCTTGTGAAAACCCGGAAGCGTTGGACGCAGATACCCATGCCCGATTGGACCATGCGTTTCATCTCGCCATCAGCGAGGCGTCACACAATCCCGTCCTGGTGCATACCCTCCAGTCGTTGAATGATCTGCTGCTCGGATCGGTGTTTGCCTGTATAGCCAACCTCTATCACCGCCCGTCGCAACGCAGGCAGATCGACCGCCAGCACACCCGCCTCTATCAGACTGTTACCCAGCGTTTGCCCGATCAGGCCCGCCGCGCGGCGCTCGACCATATCCACAGCATTCGTGACAATCTGCGGGAGATCGAACAGGAAGAGCAACGTCTGGTTCGCGCAACAATGCGGCTGGAGGGATGGGTCTAACCATTCGGGCAGGTTTATTGCCCTATAGCCATTATTGCGACACAGTTCACGGTAATGTGTGGTCTAGTTCGGCACTCTCCGCGCCCTGTTCTTCAAGGAAAGAAGGCTCAGCAGGATGCTGGACGCAAATGAAAGCCATATCACCCTTTCGCTCGAAGGCCTGTCGACAGACCTGCAGGTCCTGAGCTTTGAAGGCCACGAAGCCCTCAATCAAACGTATCGTTTCGATATCGAGCTTGTCAGCGAACAGCCTGATCTCGATCTGGAAAGCCTGCTGCACAAGCCGGCCTACCTTGCTTTTGGCCCTAGCGGCTGCGGTGTTCACGGACTTATTTACCGTGCCGCTCAAGGCGACTCGGGCAAGCGCCTGACGCGCTACCGTGTCAGCCTTGTGCCTCAACTGGCCTACCTGGCGCACCGCGTCAATCAGCGTATCTTTCAGCAGCTTACCGTCCCCAAGATCATCGAAGCGATCCTCAAGGAGCATGGTCTGTTCGAAGGAGCTTATCGCTTCCAGCTCGGCAAGACGGTCTATCCACCGAGGGACTACTGTGTTCAATACGATGAGAGCGACCTACATTTCATCCAGCGTCTCTGTGAAGAAGAAGGCCTGAGCTACCACTTTCAGCACAGCAGCAGCGGTCATGTGCTCGTTTTTGGAGACGATCAGACGGTCTTCCCCAAGCTGTCCTCTGTGCCTTATCAGCAAGACTCCGGCTTAGCGGCTCAACATGAAGTCGTTCGCCGTTTCGGTGTGCGCCTGGCGACGCGAACCAGTCGGGTTACACGCCGCGATTACACCTTCGAGAAGCCACGCCTGTTGATGGAGGCAGCCTACCAGGGTCCATCCTCCCCTGATCTGGAGGACTATGACTATCCGGGCCGCTTTACCGATCGTACCCGGGGCAAACACCTTGCCCAACGCGCATTGGAGCGCCATCAGTCTGATTCACAACTCGCAGAAGGACAAAGCGACGCGGGTCTGGTCAGCGGGCACTTTCTACCGTTGACCAGCCACCCCCGCACGTCCTGGAATGCCCTCTGGCTTATCCAGGAAGTCTTTCATGAAGGAAGACAGCCTCAGGTGTTGGAAGAGTCCGTCACCAGTGACGTCTCCAAAGAAGATGGCTTCACCCAGGGCTACCGCAACCGCTTTACCGCTACCCCGTGGGACGTCCCCTACCGCCCGGCTCTTGAGCATCCCAAGCCTGCTGTTTTGGGAAGTCAGACGGCAGTCGTGACCGGCCCCCAGGGCGAAGAAATCCATTGCGATGAATACGGTCGCGTAAAGGTCCAGTTTCACTGGGATCGTGAAGGCCAGGCCAATGAACAGACCAGTTGCTGGCTCCGTGTAGCCAGTAATTGGGCCGGTGACCGCTACGGTGGCATCGCCATTCCCCGTATCGGGATGGAAGTACTGGTGACGTTTCTCGAGGCTGACCCTGACCAACCTCTAATCACCGGCTGCCTGTATCACAAGGAGAACGTCGTCCCATACGACCTGCCCGCCAACAAGACGCGTACCGTCTTCAAGACCTTGAGCACTCCAGGCGGTGGCGGCTACAACGAGCTGCGCATCGAAGACAAGAAAGGTCAGGAACAGATTTATATCCATGCCCAGCGGGACTGGGACGAGAACATCGAGAACGACCAAAAGATCCGCGTCGGCCATGAGCGGCATGACCGCATCGAGGCAAACAGCTACACGGAATTCAAAGCCGAAGAGCACCACACAACAGACCTGGACCGTAAAACCGAGATCAAGGCTAATGACCACCTTACAGTGGGCCAGAATCAGCACATCAAGCTGGGTAATGGGCAATACATCGAGACCGGGAATGAGATCCACCTGTATGCCGGAAGCAAAGTCGTTATCGAAGCAGGCCTTGAACTGACCGCCAAGGCAGGCGGCGCCTTCATCAAGCTCGACCCCAGCGGCGTTACGTTGGTGGGGGCAGCGGTAAACATCAACTCAGGCGGAAGCCCTGGTGTTGGCTCCGGCATTCAGATCCTGGGGCCGCTTGTTCCATGGGCAGCGGATAGTGATAAGGCGGGGAAACCACCCAAGCTAGCACTAGCCAATGTACAACTGCAAATGGCTATAAGGGCCCGGCAGTTAGGTGCAAGCCGTTGCCCAATATGCGAGGCATGTCGTGAAGGTGTATGTGATATAGGACATTCAGCAAGATGAGCCCCGTATATTCGTGGATCCAAACCCAAACAAATAAGCAGCGATCGCTTTATTTAATTATTGACTCATTAGCCGAACCTAACCCTATACCGGAGCTATTCGGCTCAGGGGCCATCAAGGAATACGCCAATCTTTACCAGGGTACGCCTTATGAAGAGCTTTCTGCCATCGCGCCTTGGCTAATTAGAATTGAAGACATGGGCAACGTAGCTATTCAACGTCTAATTCAACATCCAGAAAGGGACTGGGGTTGGTTAGCCTGTACAGAATTTCATGAATTTTCTGCTATAAAAAAACACTTACAGGCCAGGATAGAAATACATGAAGATGAGCAAATATCCCTTTACCGTTTTCAAGACCCCCGCGTAATAGCTAGAAGCCTCGCCTATTTGAAACGTGAACAAGCTCCTTATCTTCTAGGACCCTTTAAAAGTGTTTTATATTGGCACTTGGAAAAATGGAAAGAATATAACAATCCAAACCCTAGCCTCTCTCAGTTACCAGAAGCGCCTTTCCCTTGGCTCTACTCCGAACCAGACGAGATAAAGCAAGAAATTAATATCCTAAACTTGGAACAGTGGCTATGGGAAAACCAACCAGCCGAAACAACTGAGCTGGCCAAGAAACTACATATACGCACATGGCTGAAAGACTGTTTAACTAAAGTTGAAATCTACCAATGGAAAGATGCATATCAGCTATTTT
The DNA here is from genome assembly GCF_002364655.1 of Pseudomonas sp. UBA3149. NCBI lineage: Bacteria > Pseudomonadati > Pseudomonadota > Gammaproteobacteria > Pseudomonadales > Pseudomonadaceae > Pseudomonas > Pseudomonas sp. UBA3149. The sequence continues at coordinate 100 of NZ_DEYV01000039.1, read as the reverse complement.
TCCTGCTTATGCACAACAGATTAAACCAACTCAATAACCCAGCATGGGAGCCCCTACCAGACGAGCTTCCCTTAGCACACTTTAGAGCCGCTAACAAAAC
>NZ_DEYV01000048.1:0-35637 GCF_002364655.1 Pseudomonas sp. UBA3149 | reverse complement strand
GCTACTTCAGACCTTCCTTAGGCCATTCATGATTACGCCGGAAATTCGCCCACTTACCGTGAGACGCTTGGGCGAGTTCTCAACGCACTATTTACTCCGAAACCAACCATGGAATAGACCACCGTGTTGCCGCCGGCCAGCTGGACTTCCCATTCGTGTTTGGGCGCATCAAAACGTATCCTTGAAGTCAAAAGCAGAACCTATGTTCAGCAGGCCAGCAATCTACGATGGTCGCAGTGCCCGACCACCTTCTGATTGAAGCGCTTTAGGGCGGCCTACATCGTCGAGCTCGACTTGTATCAGCAACCCCCTCAGTTGCTCCATAGCCGGTGTGGCCTGGCTACCTCTGCGTGTTACCAGCTCGTATGGGTCGCTTATAGACTTGATGGCCAAGGGCAATATGCATACGCGGTTGTGTTGGACGCACTGCTTGGCCACATCGGTTGACACAAGCGCAACGAACTCGGGCTGGTTCTGCAGCAGTGACAGGGTTGCCAAGATCGAGGTGGTCTCCACCAAGTGCAGAGGGAAGCGGATGCCCGCATCGTGGAACTCTCGTTCAAGCTGCACCCGCATAGGCATGTTGGCCCGGTAGACGATCCACCGACTTTCAGCCAACTCCTCCAAGCGAAGTGCTCCAGTGTCCTTGAGGGGATGGTCGATGTTGGCGATGACCGCCAGAGTCTCGTATTGAACGAACGCACTCGAAAACAGATGTGGCGAACTGCTCACACTCGTCCGGCATAGGGCCATATCCAGGCGCCCGCTCTCGATCTGGGTTAATAGCGATTGGCTGGTGCCCTCAATGATCTCGAATGACATTTCCGGCTGTATAGCAGTCATCTGGGAGACCACCTTCATCAACAGCGGCACTGCCCCCATGATCGCCCCCACTGCAAGGCGACCTCCGACCCCTTTCAGGATCGCGTCCAAATCATGCCGCAGGTTCGAGATGTCAGTCTGCACCACCCTGGCGTACCTGATGGCGCAATAGCCGGCAGCCGTTGGTTCAAGCCCACGGTTATTGCGATTGAAAAGCGTCGTACCAAAAGTCGTCTCGATCTCCTGAAGGGCCTTGCTCGCCCCGGGTTGTGTCAGCCCCACGCTATTTGCTGCGCCGAGCAGAGAGCGGTGCTCGTCCAACTCGATGAGCAATCGCAAGTGTCTCGCGTGGAGTCTGGACATGATCGAGTTGACGGATGGGATCATCTGACATGACTCCTAGTTATACCTGTATGGATTCTTCTCAATACCACGCCTGAATTCAGATTTCTATACTGGCGCGGCACGATGTCGCACCCGTTGCTGCGGATTGGCCTAAGATCGGCCCAAAATAACAAAGTCAGTAGGCTTGAGGAGACCCCATGTCCCTGATCAATTACATCACCCAGATCCAGTTTGAAGTCGGAGCTATTTCGCTCCTGCCTGCAGAATGTCAGCGCATTGGTATAACCCGCCCTTTGATCGTCACTGACCGTGGTGTCCGTGCGGCAGGTATTGTCGATGTAGCTCTGAGCAAATTCACCGACTCCACTGTTCAGTTGCCGATCTATGACGGCACGCCACCCAACCCAAACGAAAATGCTGTTCGTGAAGCAGTGGCCATGTTCAAGGAATGCGGTTGCGACGGCATCATCGCCATCGGCGGCGGTTCCGCTATCGACCTTGCCAAAGGCGTAGCCGTATGCGCCAAGCACGAAGGCCCGCTGAAAAGCTTCGCCGTCATCGAAGGTGGCCTGGCTCGCATCACTCCAGCAACGGCACCTGTTATCGCTGTACCGACCACTGCCGGCACCGGCAGCGAGGTTGGTCGTGGCGCCATTCTCATCTTGGACGATGGCCGTAAGGTTGGCGTGATCTCCCCCCACGTTGTTCCAAAATCTGCCATCTGTGACCCGGAACTGACTCTTGGCCTGCCTGCAGTTTTGACTGCTGCTACCGGGATGGATGCGATTGCCCACTGCCTCGAAACCTTCATGGCTCCGTCGTTCAACCCTCCTGCAGACGGTATTGCATTGGACGGCCTGTGGCGTGCCTGGCGCTTCATCGAAACTGCTACCCAAGATCCGAAAAATCTGGAAGGTCGCACCAACATGATGAGTGCTTCCCTGCAAGGCGCTCTCGCGTTTCAGAAAGGCCTGGGTTGCGTTCATAGCCTGAGCCACTCGCTGGGCGGCATCAATCCTCGCCTGCACCACGGCACTCTCAACGCAATCTTCCTGCCGGCTGTGATCCAGTTCAACCGCAAGGCAGTGACCATGGTGAACGAGCACAAGACAGCGCGTATTGCTCAAGCGATGGGGTTGGCTGACGAAAGCCAAATCGAAGATGCGATCCGCGACATGACCCGCGCCCTGGGCCTGCCAACCGGTCTGCGTGAGCTGGAAGTCACTGAAGACATGTTCCCCAAAATCATCAAAGGCGCTCTCGCAGATCACAGCCATCGCACAAACCCGCGTGAAGCTTCTGCAGAGGATTACCAGTGGATTCTCGAGGCCTCCATGTAAGTCTCGAAATCCTGCCCTCATCCAATAACAAGAAAGTGAACGCCTATGAACACCAAATATGCGGAAGCCGAGCTCAACCGTAAGCCTGAAACGGTGGCGAGCTCAAACCCTTTCAAGAAGTACCAGGTCATCACCGTCAGCCTGCTACTGGTGATCGGCATCATCAACTATGTGGATCGGAGCGCTCTGTCGATTGCAAACACCTCTATCCAGCGGGATATGGGGATTACGCCTTCCCAGATGGGCATCCTCCTGTCAGCGTTCTCGTTGGCATATGCCCTGGCTCAGCTTCCACTGGGCGTGATCATTGATCGCCTGGGCAGCAAGATTTCACTGGGTGCAGCGCTTCTTGGCTGGTCTGTTGCTCAAACTGCTTCTGGCTTAATCAACACATTTTCAGCGTTCATCGGTTTGCGGATCGTACTGGGTATCGGTGAAGCACCAATGTTTCCTTCAGCTGCTAAGGCACTTTCAGAGTGGTTCGAAGCTGAGAAGCGTGGGACGCCCACTGGGATCGTGTTGTCGTCGACATGCATTGGGCCTTGCATCGCGCCACCACTCTTGACCCTGCTGATGGTCAATTGGGGATGGCGTGGGATGTTCATTGCCACCGGCGTTTTTGGAATCGTAATCGCTGCCTGCTGGTTCGCCTTCTACAAGAGCAAAGAGCGCTTTTTGGCTGAGCTTCCTGCAGAGGAACGCGAACGTCTACTGGCTACGCAAGCACAGAGGCAGGCAGCAGTTACAGCGATACCAAGCGTGAAGGCTCAGTTGAGCGCGTGGGCTGAGCTGTTCCAGCACAAAAGCACCTGGGGTGCAGTGCTGGGGTTCATGGGCGTGATCTACATGCTATGGCTGCACCTCACCTGGTTGCCAGGTTATTTCGAGCGTGAGCACGGTCTCAGCCTGTATCAAACTGCCTGGATCGTGTCCCTGGCTTATGTATTTGGCGCATTGGGCACCATCGTCGCAGGCCGCTTCTGTGACCGACTGGTGAAGAATGGGGCCACCGTTCTGGGTAGCCGGAAGCTCGTAGTGGTCTGCGCACTGTTCTCAGCTGCTGCATTCACCATCCCTCTGTCGCTCGGCAGTGGCTTCATCCTCAGCGTGATATTGCTGTGCGGTGCATTGTTCAGCGTCAACATGGCCAGCTCGACTGCTTGGATGATCGCCAATACAGTCGTGGATAGTCGACGTGTAGCTTCATTCGGCTCTATCCAGAACTTCGGCGGTTACCTGGCGGGATCGGTGGCACCCATTGTCACTGGCTTCAGCATCCAACAATCCGGCTCATTCGCTTCCGCATTTTTGATCAGTGCTGCCGTGGCATCGGTAGCAGCAATGGCTTACGTGCTTCTTCTGAAGCTGCCCATTTCCACTGACAAGTAACAAGTTTTCGGAGTAGAAATATGCAACTCAAAGGTGAACAGCTAATCGGTCATCGAGCGGTGCGCGGCGAAGGCCGTGAGCTCTATGCGATCAATCCTCACGACCAACAACCAATTCCTAGCCCAGTGTTCAACTGCGCAAGCGGGGCTTTGGTGAGCGAGGTCTGCGAGCTTGCTGAGCAGGCGTTTGACTCGTTCCGCTCCGCCGCACCTGAACTGCGTGCTCGTTTCCTCGAGGAAATTGCGGAAGGTATCGTTGGGCTGGGCTCGACCCTAACTGAGCGTGCCCACCTCGAAACCGGACTGCCCATGGCTCGACTTGAAGGCGAACGTGGGCGCACCGTGGGTCAGCTGCGACTTTTCGCATCTGTTCTTCGCCAAGGCCGTTGGCAGGATGCGACACTTGACTCGGCTCTGCCAGATCGTCAGCCGCTTCCACGCCCCGACCTGCGCATGTGCAAAATTGCGCTGGGGCCTGTCGCCGTCTTCGGTGCAAGTAACTTCCCGCTCGCATTCTCCGTCGCAGGTGGCGATACCGCTTCTGCATTGGCCGCAGGTTGCCCTGTTGTCGTGAAAGCTCACCGCGCTCACCTAGGAACCTCCGAGCTCGTAGGGCGAGTGATCCAGGAAGCGTCGAAGCGCCTTGAATTGCCTGAGGGAACGTTCTCGCTGATTGTCGGTGATGGCAATGATGTAGGACAGCAGCTGGTATCGCACCCGGCTATCAAAGCTGTAGGTTTCACCGGATCACGTAGCGGTGGCCTGGCATTGCTGCGGGCAGCAGCAGCGCGGCCTGAACCCATCCCGGTCTACGCCGAAATGAGCAGCATCAACCCGGTATTCCTCCTGCCGGGTGCACTGTCAGCTCGGGCAGAGTCCATCGCCACCGGCTTCATCGACGCTCTGGTAATGGGCGCAGGCCAGTTCTGCACCAACCCAGGCATCGTGCTTGCAGTCGATGGCCCGACCTGGAAGCCTTCTTGGACAAGGCCGGAGCGCATCTGGGCGACAAGGCTGCGCAAACCATGCTGACTCCCGGCATTCATTCTGCCTATTCGCAAGGGATTGATCGCATCACCAGTCAGTCCTGCGTTCAGGCCGTTGCTTCAGGCCAGCCTGATCTCGGAGCCACACAGGCACAGGGGCATCTCTATCAAACGACCTTTGAAAGCGTCGCAGCCAATGCACAACTCTTGGAGGAAGTGTTTGGCCCTGCAGCCATCGTCATCCGTTGCCAGAACGTCAACGAATTGCTCGCGTTCGCTAAGCCCATCGAGGGTCAGCTGACTGCGACACTTCATCTTGAAGATGAGGACTTGACGATTGCTCAAGGTTTGGTGCAAGCCATGGAAAAGAAAGCTGGCCGAGTATTGGTCAACGGCTTCCCAACCGGCGTGGAGGTATGTGACTCCATGGTACACGGCGGTGCTTTCCCTGCTACCTCTGACAGCCGCACAACGTCGGTTGGCTCGACTGCAATCGACCGCTTCCTTCGTCCTGTTTGCTATCAAAACTTGCCAAATGTCCTCCTCCCAGATGCATTGAAGCAAAATAACCCTTTGAATATCTGGCGCCTGGTAGACGGAAAAACCACTGCTCGGAAAGGCTAGAGCAAAAAATGCCAGCAGCCACACGCAGCCGTGGCTGCTGGCATCCAATTGATCAAATACTCAGTAGCTCTGTAACGGGCAACTTATTAGTTGTTTTCATCTCGCGCAAAGAAAAGTTAGACCTGATGCTAGATACGCCGGGTAACTTGCGCAAAACCTTGTCTATAAATCGGCTATAACTATCCAGGTCTCGGGTGACGACTTGCAATAAAAAGTCGGCTTCCCCTATGGGGTTATGGCAGCTCAGCACCTGCGGTGCAGATTCGATGATTTTTCGAATTTTGCTGTCGCTTCCTCGCTATGGTCGGTGCAAGAAATTTGCACAAAGGCCATCTGAATCGCCCCGGCTTTCCTAGACACTCTCCAAGCTCTGGAAATAGCGCTTTTCAAATTCTACTAGCGATAGCTGCATAGCGCTGCTATGCCGGCGTTTGGGGTTATAAAACATCTCGATGTAATCGAACACATCACTGCGGGCTTCTTCCCGGGTACCGTAGATTTTTCGTCGGATGCGTTCCCGCTTCAGCAACTGGAAAAAGCTTTCCGCGACCGCGTTGTCGTGGCAGTTACCGCGTCGACTCATGCTGCTGATCAGGTTGTTGGCCTTGAGGAAGCTTTGCCAGTCCGAGCTGCTGAACTGGCTGCCCTGGTCGGAGTGGATCATCACTTCCTGCTTGGGCTTGCGCCGCCACACTGCCATCAGCAACGCATCGATGGCTAGGTCGCTGTACATCCGTGGCTTCATCGACCAGCCAATCACCTGGCGTGAAAACAGATCCAGGACCACCGCCAAGTACAACCAGCCCTCATAGGTGCGAATGTAGGTAATGTCGGTGACCCAGACCTTGTTCGGTTCACTAACGTTGAACTGCCGCTCCAGGCGGTTGGGCGAGACCACTGTCGGCTTGCCTCCATAATAGCTGAGGCGCCGACAATAGCCGGTCTGCGAGCGCAACCCCTCTCCCCGCATCAGGCGAGCCACGCGGTGCCGGCCACAGGACTCCCCCAGCTCGCGCAGGTCGTCATGGATCTTGCGGTAGCCGTAGACCCCACCGCTTTCCAGCCAGGCATGCTTGATCAATCCGAACAGGCGTTGATCTTCCTTGGCGCGTACGGATTTCGGCTCGGCCAGCCAGGCGTAGTAACCGCTGGGATGCACCTTGAGGGTCTGGCAAAGACGCCGCACCGGGTACTCCACCGACAGCTTGCTAATGAAGGCGTACTTCAGCCGGACTCCTTGGCAAAGTACGCGGCGGCCTTTTTTAGGATGTCTCGCTCTTCGGTCACTCGCTTGAGTTCCGCGCGCAGACGACGCAGTTCGGCCTGCTGCTCGTCTTCCTGCTGTCGCTGTTCCTGGGGCTTGCCGTAGCGCTTGATCCAGGCATATAGGCTATGCGCCGACATGCCCAACCGCGTCGCCACCTCGGCAACGGGGAGGCCGCGCTCGGTCACTTGCTTGACCGCTTCGATCTTGAATTCCTCGGGGTAACGCTGCTTGCTCATGGCACCTCCTAACGGGCCTCATTATGAGGCTTAGAGGTGTCTAGGAAACTAGGGGCGATTCAGGACTTAAGGAGCTCGGTGTTCGGCTATCTATGGATGACTTTGGGACGGGGTATTCCTCCTTAAGCTATCTTCACCGTTATCCCTTTGATGGTCTTAAGATAGATCGTAGTTTTATCAAGGCATTATGCGAATCGGAGGAGGGGCGTCCCATCATTGAAGCCATTATTGGTTTAGGGCAGGCCTTAGCGCTTGTGATTACCGCTGAGGGCGTTGAAACCCAAGAGCAGCTCCAAACGCTTGCTCAACTGGGATGCGATCAGGCGCAGGGATATTATTTAGGCAAGCCTATGAAGATAGAGCAGTTCAAAGCATTGATGCAGGGCTCTTCCGGTCTGAGTGTTATCTAACAGACAAGAACTCTATGCACTATAGCGTGCCTGGAAGCCTTCAGCCGGAATGTATATATGAAACAAAACTTAAGCCCTCGCTACAGCGGCCACTCTGAGACAATATAAATTTACTGTTCAGCCACACTGTAAAACAAAAGATAGATACCTTATTAGGTAACAGAAAAGAGAGTTGCCTGGATTTTAGGGTGGTCAAACCTTGACCACATGAAGGAAAGGTTGCAGTCGGCACAGTGAAGAATACCAAGGGTTGGCATGCGTACCAGTTCAGAATTGCCACACTCAGGGCAACAGCCTGTTATCGCCATGGTTGTATTCGCCTACGCCTTGGGTTGGATAAAGGAAGCTGCCTCAGGCTGGGGGACCTTCGGCAGCTAACACAAGAAAAGCAATGTCCATTGCTCCCATAAAAAAGAGTGGCTTATCACTGGAAAGGTTTCGACCGTTTATCAGTAGCAACCTAGTAAAGACTCTGGCATCTTGAAAAGCTCTAAGGCTAAGGATCTTACAACCCTAGCCTTTACTATCATTATGCTGATGGTCGGCGACAAACTTGGATCAACTGATCTAACATCCATGGCTCTGGTAGAAACGATATCTGTTAAGCCAAGGTAAACCATGGTTCGCGCAGCAAGAGGCTCATATGGCAGATGCCCTGATTCACTGTGAATTTCCGTCCTCAGCTGATCGGGCATCTTCCCCACTAACTTAGCGTTGAATGACAGTCGCGATATTACCAGTACCGGTTTGGCTCAATGCTGCTGATGAGGTACCCAGCTGCTCGCCAGCGCTCTGAACAAGCGTTGCCTGGTTAGCAATACCCACTTGTGTCACGTCTGCCTGATAATAACCGGAGTAGCCTTCCTGGTTCACGGCAAGTATGTTGCCATCCCCTGCCTGCTCAAACCGTACGCTGCCCGTTTCGATATCTTGGCTGATATCGACAGTATTGGTTTGACCAGTAGAGACACCTGAAACCCTAGTAGATCGACCGCTGGAGGAGATGTTTGCCAGGTTACCTATGCCGTCCTGGGTAAGCGCAATATTTCCAAACTGACTCGTTATCCTGGTAGTGGCCTGGTTATCATCACCGTTCTGTGTAACTTCAGTCTGGTTTGATCCCAATCTGTACGAGGAAGCGGTCACATAAGCTGTATTGTTATTACCCGTCTGGCTCACCAGAGCGCTGGTAGATGATTGTAAGCTTGAGTCGATAGCATTATTGTCGCCTACCTGAGTTAACATAGCGCTTGATACGCCGCCATATTGCTCACTACGAATCGAATTATTATTACCGATTGAAGAAGCTATAGCTCCGTCTGCGGAGCCTGTCATGCTAATATCTAACGTATTGCTATCACCGAATTGAGTCACGTGAGTAGTGTTTTCAAAGCCCTGCATCTGATAGACAGAGGCGCTGTTGGAGACACCGCTTTGAGTAATTGTTGCTTGGCTATTGTCTTGAGCCTCCTGCTGCAGGTAAGCATAGTTACCGCTACCCTGTTGATCAATGGCACCGATGTTGTCATTTCCACTTTGCAGCAGCTGGGCAGAATTCATTTCAGCCAGGGCGTGTGAACTGACCGCTATCAAAATGGCTACGGCGAGCGGTTTCATATTCAGCATGTTCTATCAACCTTGATCTATGAGCATGTCGAGGTGGTAAAGCATTACCACGGAAGGTTTTTATAAGCTCCTGCCGCAAGGAGATAGCTAGGGATACGTTCCATAAGGGAACATGCAGCCTAACCAAGAATTACCTCCAAGAAACACCTAGGCAAATTTATAGCTAACTTCTTGTTAGCAGGCTATAAATCTTTAACTGTATAATGGACTTTAGCCATCACCCCAAGGATTGATTTCATCCTCTTTTTTAAAAGCAAAGAATTAATACCAAGCTTAGTTAGCCTCTGACTCGAATGTCATGTAAGTCTTGAAAAACAATCAGGATTTTTGCTAATTATTAAGCTTCCTAGCTATTAATAGACGGGTTGAGAAGTTAATATTCTAAGTGTTAGGTCCCAGAAAGAAGAAGTCTATACCGGTTAGAAAGAGCTGTGACTGTTTATGCCATTGCTGGAGGATAAAGCCAATCGGTGTTTGGCCTTTCAAGGCACGTAACGGACGAGCGCTGTTATAGGCCTACAGATAATCATTTACATGAACCTGCAGAGGCTTAAGCGAGGCATAGTTAAAGGTCTTGGTGGTGGCCTGCTTGATCGTCCGGTTCATGCGCTCAACCTGGCCATTAGTCCAGGGATGGAAGGGCTTGGTTAGCCGATGTTCAATGCCGTGCCGATAACAGATCACATCGAAAGGATGGGCCCGGTAGCGTTCAGTACCGACCTTCCTGGCAAACTGGATGCCGTTGTCGGTGAGTACCGTATGCACTTTATAAGGTAATGTCTTAAGCGTGGCCTCTAAAAAGTCGACCGCATCGTTGCGCATCATCTGCTCATGTAACTCGGCATACACAAACTTCGACGTGCGATCGATCGCTACAAAGAGATAAGCCCGACCTTCTGCGGTACGCACCTCGGTGATATCGATATGCAGATAGCCCAGCGGATAGCGTTTGAAGGCTTTCCTCTCACGTACCGGCTCAGCTGAGCGCGGGAGGTTGCTGATGCCGTGTCGCTGGTAGAGCCGATGCAGGCCTGAGCGCGAAAGCCTGGGTATGAAGCGCTGCAAGGCTGCAGGCAATCGTCCAGAGGCAGCAACGTCTTCTGCCGGCAGCGGCCTCTTCAGCCAGAGTCAGGGAGGTCGAATGCGGCTCCCGAGGTCCCATGGGCTGATCTTCAACCGAGTCGCGCTTACGCCACTTGATCACGGTCTTGGGGTTTAAGTTGTAACGCTTACTCAGCGTCGCGATCGAATCCTGCGATCGCTGTAATTCCGCTCGGATGGCGTGCGTGGTCGTGGCGCGTTTGTGTAGAACCTGAGCCATGGATCCTCCTCCGATAGAGGTCTATACCATAAACCCTTTCTCCCTGGGACCAAACAGTCGTGTAATGAGAACGTGTCATGGCAGACGTCAACAATGCTATGCGTGATCAGGTGGGATTTGATGCTGAGGAACTGTCCGAGCACATGCAAAGGACAGGCGAAAGCATGGGCCAGGCTGAGGCGCGGCTGTACAGCCAACGGTCAGGGTTGAAGACCGTTCATTAACGTTTTGATCCTCGACATACCAGAGAGGAGTTACTAGGTCCGGTAACCCAGCAAGCGCTTTAGCCTTGCCCACAAAGACGGCTCTTTGCTCGGTTCTTCAGGCTCAGGTAACCGATAGCTGATCATCGGTATGTCAAGATAGTTGATGTACTGCTTATTCGATTCCTTAGCTTCATGCGCACCCAAGTCAATCATTGATATATCCAGAGAGTCTGTTTTTTCTTGGAAGGTCTTATTAGCTACGCTGTCTTTATGTCTGGAATCAAGCTCTTTCAAGGTTTGAGCACCTACTCAAATTTAACAGTAATTGCTTTTAGCCTGACGTCGGAAACTGGCACGTGATGAAGCTGCTCCACTTTTGCTTAGGATCAGTCTGAAAAGGATTTCTCAAGTAAATCCATAAGCAATCCAAGGAAATCATGTCTTCAAAGCTGCTAGTGAGCCTCTCGAAACGGGTGATTCTCTGGCGATGTTTCTTGAGCCGGTTAAAGAGGGGCTCGATAACAGTGTGCTTATGAGAGGCGGGTCGGTCAAACAGTCTGGGCCTGAGGCAGCGATTCATCTAATGTAGGGGAAAATGGGCTTGCCCCTGAAACCATGGTAGTACTGGCGTAAAGCCTAGCTGTCATAACGGCCCGTCATCTCTAATCTCCACACGGAATAGACAGGGCAGCCCAGCAAATCGTTTTTGAACAAAACGTAGTGAGGCCAGGACCAGGCAGATCAGTATGCTAGTCTTCGCTTAAAGGCCCAACGATAGGATTTTTATGCATCGCCTTGCCATCGCTGCAGTCGCCAGGAATGACGCTGAAGACCTCTTGCGCTTCGAGGTTCAGAACAGGGCTTATTTTGAATCGCACATTAATGCACGCGGCCCAGATTACTACTCTCTCCAGGGAGTAGCAGAAGCCATCGAAGCAGCTATTGATGATGCCTTTGACGACAAGGGATACCAATATCTACTTAGGAGTCCTTCAGGCCATCTTGTCGGCCGAGTGAATCTTAGAGCTGTTCAGCGCGCGCATTATCATTCAGCCGTTCTCGGCTACCGGATTGCGCAGCATGAGACGGGCAAAGGTTACGCAACCGAAGCTGTCAGGCTTGTACTTGACCTTGCATTTGGCAGACTTAATCTAAAGCGTATCGAGGCGGATGCTCGATCTGACAATGCAGCATCACTGGCTGTATTGCGGCGTAATGGGTTCGTTCAATATGGGCGTTCCAGGAAGAGCTTTGAGCTAAACGGGGAGTGGTTTGACAGGTTTCACTTTGAAAGGCATTGTCAATGACTGTCGGATATCCCAACGACCCGGCCCCTTTGTTTTAACAGGGGATAGCGAAACCAATAGCAGATCGAGGGAGTTATCAAGCGCTCCTTTGCCGAGCATATCTGGGTAGTGGCTGAGCTAAGCGAGTTCAACGTCCGTAATGGTGGTACGTGCTGGTTTACTCTGATCGAGAGCGCTGATGGCAAGGAAATCGCCAAGTGTTCGGCTGTGATGTTTGGCAGTGTCTCGAATGTGCAGCTAAGAGCCTTTGAGCAGGTAACCGGCTCAAAACCGCAGCCCGGTATGAAAGTGATGCTCAAGGTCTGCGCCACGCTCCATCCCCAGTATGGCTTCCAGCTCCAGGTCTATGGCATTGACCCGAACTACACGCTGGGTGAGATGCACGCCAAGGTCGAGCAGATACTGGCGCGGTTAAAGGAAGAGGGCATCCACGACCGGCAAAAGACGCTCGCAGCGCCAGCGGGCTTCTGGCGTATAGCGGTTGTCTCGCCTGATCAGGCCGCGGGTCTTGGTGACTTCCGGCGCGAAGTGGATCTGCTAACACAGGGCCATAGGCGCACTGTTATCCAGGCGGGTTCTACCCCGTTAGCACGGACACTTTCGAGTAAGCTCACACCGAGCTGAAGGAGTGTTCTAAGAAATACAGCCCCGAATTCAAGCGGGAAGCCATCGAGCTGGTTCGTCGTTCAGGAGCAAGTTGCCGACAGGTGGCCCTTGAGATTGGTGTGGCTCCTAACCTGCTCACCCGCTGGCTTCGGGAAGCGCAACCGGGTACAGAGAAGGCCTTTCCTGGAGCGGGAAGTCCGCGGGATGAGGAGCTTGCCCGCCTCAAGCGCGAGCTGGCCCGAGTAACCAAGGAGCGTGATTTTTTAAGAGACGCGGCAGCGTACTTTGCCAAGGAGTCATCGAGCGGTACACGGTGATCCAGCGCTGCCGCAACGAGTACCCGGTACGACTGATGTGCCGTTGCCTGAAGGTTTCTGCCAGTGGCTATTACGCCTGGCAGGATCGCGAGCCAAGCCCACGCGCTCTGGAGAATGCGCGCCTGGTGAGGCGTATTCGGGAGATCCACGAGGACAGTCGTGGTGTGATCGGAGCGCCACGGATGCACGAGGATCTGCTCGACGAGGGCGAAACCGTCAGCCTGAACCGCGTTGCTCGCCTGATGGCCGCTGAGCGAATTCAAGGCTGGCCACGCCGGAAGAGGCGTGGCTTTGGGAGAGTCACCGGCGGCCGTCCAGCAGGCGTGAAAAACCTGCTGGAGCGTAATTTCACCGCGCAGGAACCGGAGCGCAAGTGGGTCACAGACATCACGGAGATAGCTACGCTGGAAGGCAAGCTCTGTCTATGCGAGGTGCTCGACCTGTACAGCAAGCTGGTGATCGGTTGGTCGATGCATCACCGTCAGGATTGGCAGATGGTGATTCGAGCGGTGGAGATGCCAATCTGGCAGCGCCAGGGTGACTGGTCCGTGATCCTACATTCAGATCGCGGTAGTCAGTTCACTAGTGCTGACTACCGCGATCTGAATCGCAACACATTGATCTGCAGCATGAGTGCCGTCGGGCATTGCGGTGACAACGCTGCCTGTGAAGGCTTCTTCGGTCAGCTCAAACGGGAGCGCGTTGTCCATCAGTCGTATCGAACTCGTGATGAAGCGCGGGCGGATTTATTCGACTACATCGAACGCTTTCATAACCCACGAATGCGTCGTAGAGTCGCCCGGCAAGACCTGAAGTTTTCAGCCCTTTTCAAACCGTCCGTGGAAACGGGGTAGAACCCCGGGGAGGCTACTGAGGTTGGAAAAATCTTACTTTAGTAGTTTAGCGTCAAGCCCCACCGGTACTAGGGTCAGAAGGAGCTGGAGATAAGGCCATGAGCAGCACGAGCATTCCCATTGGTATGAAAGACGGCTTGGCATTTCGACCACACGAAGTCGAGAACGGGCTGTTGTGTGGCTGTATTTGCCTAGCGTGCCGCCATCCTCTGATCGCAGCAAACCAGGGCGTTAAAGTTGAGCCATACTTTCGCCACGCCGCCGACAGTGATTGCGTGCGTGGTTATGTAAAAGGGGTGCTGCTCGCAGCCCGGCAAGCTCTAGAAGGCGTCAGGTGCTTTGAGCTACCCACGCATTGCGAGACTGTGACCGCCCGTTACCATGGCGTGCCATTCAAGGAAGAGGTAAGCATAGCCTCTAGAATGGTTACGATCGATGAGGTCATGGAGTTCGGTGACGACGAAGCCGACCTCACGCTGTTCTGCAAAGGCCATGAGCTCAATGTCCTATTTGACATTCGCGGCCGTCGAATTGAAAGGATGGTGAGGCGCCTTCATCAAAACGAGTGTTCTGCACTGCTCATTGATCTAACCGGTTTGAACACTGCGGATATCCTAGACACTCAGAATTTCTCAAAACGGGTCCAAGATGACCTTGTTATCCGCAGTTGGATTTTCTCCCGCGTCATCCAGCGGGAGAAAATCCATGCGCAGCAGCGGATCGATGAAAAGATCGATGAGTTTAAGAAGGGAGCCGCGCTGCATGCTGCAGCGACATGTGGCCAAGCGGGCCAGCGTCAGCAGTCTCCTCCAACGCTCGACGGACCGAGTCTGATTAGGCATACCGCCGCCCAGCCCCCTCGCTATACTCAGGCGGCGCAGCAAGCCGCAAGGAGAACCGCTGTACAGCTTCGTGTACGGCAGATTGCTGACAGCTACACCGAAGTATTTCACCGGCACCAAGGCCAGGGTGTGCTTTGTGGCCACTGCTGGTTTGTAATGCCTGCGCCGCAGGTTACCTGTATATGGTGTGGTCGGGCAGACAAGTTGACGGTCCAACACATTGATGCAGCCCTGACCTCTACCATTCAGTATCGACTCAACTGCAACACCCGCCCGGACGAGTCGCTTACCGTTCTGCCTTCGCTGGAATTGTTCAGCGGCGCTGGTTGACGTTCGCTGCCAAACTAGCCGCCAAAGAAGCCTCGGCAAAAGCGAACGGAGAGAGATGCAAATAGAGTGGCATAAGGGTAGATGTAGAAGACTGCTTTCGGCCGATTCCGTTGAAAAAGTCGGTTTCTGAGAGAGCTGCTTTTCGGTAGCTCAAAAATTGCTCGATTTTGGTGTTGCTACGTAAAAACCAAGACAGCTCAGTCTTCTGAGCGAACCAGACTTCAACGTCGACCATGTTCTTTCGTGAGCAAAAATTGCGGCGGGATTTTCTCAACCGGATCGGCCAGAAACAGACAACATCCGGGGAAACCGATCCTTCTTTTATCCAATCAGCCCCCATTAGCGCTGGCGATCACTAGGGGCCGTGCATTTATCCGGGACTGGATCGGATGCCTTGACACCATCTGGCGGGATGTACAAAACGACCTTCGAACTGTCCTGGTATGTCGATGAGCATGTCGTGTAAGTCAGCCTTGTCGGCATCGACTAGGGCCGCGTTAGCGTAACGTCTCTTAGAAAGCCGCTCTCAAAAATTAAGATATCGATGAGGCCCTTGGGCGAGTGCATGGCCCTTGATAACTTTACCTTTTGACTTGTCGAGACATATACCTCGGCTACGCTTATCGCAGCTGCGAGCGGGAAGGACGTCACTGCTTAGGCAGGAGTGAACCAGGATATCCTTCCCTGCCTCACATCGTTCGACCGAAGATCTCGTCCAGATCCACTTCCTGTTCTTCTCCCACCGAGAGATCCAGTGTGTTCTCGATGTGAGTCAGGTGCTCTATCACGAGTCTGATCGTTTCTTCAGTTTCGCCTGACTCAATGGCCTTCACGATTTCAAGATGCTCGTGATTTGGGCATGCCGGCACATTAGGTGAGTCGTACAGCAGGATGATCAGACAGGTCAACGAAGACAGCTCCCGCATGAGTTTCAACAATGGCGGACTGCCAACCATCTCTGCAATCCGTAGGTGGAACTCGCCAGATAAGCGAATGACTGCTCGCTTATCACCTTCTTCCCGCGCCGTTCGCTCCAGGGCGACATGGTCATAGAGTTGAGCGATCTGTTTTTCACCCGCTTGCGCTACGAGCGTGCGAATGAGGGCCGGCTCTAGAATCCGGCGCGCATTGAAGATATGCCGAGCTTCCTCTACGGACGGGCTGGCCACGAAGGCGCCACGATTGGGAATCGTGGTGACAACACCTTCATGAGCGAGACGGACGAGCACCTCGCGGATGCGGGTGCGGTTGACCCCAAACACGCCGGCGAGCTTCTCCTCTACAAGTTTGGTGCCAGGGATCAGCCGGTGCTCCATCACAGCATTCAGGATACGTTCATAAATGGTGTCGCGCTTCTCAGCTGTACCAAGAATTTGGCCAGTAGTGCGAGCTTTGCAAGGACGGGGTGAAGATGAGTTATTGATGAGCATGGGCGTCTGCATAGTTTGTTACGAAAGAGTGCATGATTGTGACATAACTACTGAGAATTGTTCAAAAGTGAACCATGAGCGACCACAATTCTTGGGTGTGCACCGACTACGAGCATAAATCGGCCATTTACCCTTGATGCTTGATGAGTTCCGGATGGCTGATACTTGGGCCATTAGTGCTCTGATTCTTAGGCCTACAAAGCATCCGGCAACTCCGTTAAGGCCCAAAAAGCAGTTCTGTCACATTGGCTGGCATAGGGCTTGCTTATGATTGTCACAAATTCTAATTATTTAGCGACAATTATCGGAGGCTGAATGCCAGTAACTGGATTTCTCACTACCAAAGCCTTGGGGCGCCATTCTAGAGCGGTGGAGGTGGGCCAGAGGTTCATTGGCGTTACGTCTTCGTATTTGAGAAGGGCTTACTCAATCATCTCTAATCGAGAAACCCATACCATGAATACGAAAGTAATGCGGTTCCTTCTGAAGCCGGCTGCGCACGCGTTGGCAGTCGTTACTTTGCTCAGCGGGGCAGTCGCTCCAATCGCATTCGCTCAGGATGCGAACTCTATTTTGGTTGTGGCAGGGCCTCGGACTCCTGAATCGCTCGATCAGGAATATCCGCCAACCGAAGCCACCCACGAAGCCAAGCGCAACATCTACGAACGCCTTCTGGCCTACGACATGAAGAACGTTGACGGTGTGCCGGTTGAAAATTTCGACAAGTTAGTGGGAGCACTGGCACAAAGCTGGACAGTGTCAGATGACAAAACCTCCATCACCTTTCATTTACGCAGTGGCGTCAAGAGCGCTGCGGGGAACACCCTGTCCGCCGACGATGTGATGTGGTCGTTCAAACGGGGTTGGAACAAGAACGCGAACTTTCGCTGGTACATGAGTCAGATTCTCGGTATCGAATCCTTCGAAGATGCGTTCAAGAAACAGGATGAAATGACCGTCATGGTCACTTTGCCCAAGACGTCTCCTCTGATCGAGCGGATCTGGGTCAATAATGACTTGGGTATTCTGGACGCCACTGCCGCCCGCAAGCACGTCACCAGTGACGACCCTTATGCATCCAATTGGTTGGCGACTCACTCTGCCTCGTTTGCTCCCTATCAGGTGACGAAATTTCAGTCAGGTCAGGAAGTCGTTTACGAAGCCAACCCGAATTATTACCGGGGGGCGCCGCGTCTTTCGAAAATCATATTCCGCGAGATGCCGACGTCGGCCAATCGCCTGGCAGCGTTGCAAGCCGGGGCCGTCGATGTAGCTGAATGGCTTTCGCCTCGCGAGCTGGCGATGCTGGAGAAGAATCCTCAGCTGAAGATCTGGCAGGTGTTTGGCAACTACATTCATCGCGTTGAAATGAACAATACGACGCCTCCGTTTGATAACCCCAAGGTTCGCCAGGCGTTGAATTACCTGGTTCCCCGTGAAGACATCCTGAAGGCGGTGTATTACGGGAAGGCGCGGGCAACCAAGAGCCCTATTTCTGAAATCTACCCGTCCTACACCGATGAATATTTCAGCTACACCCAGGATGTCGAGAAGGCCAAGACACTATTGAAAGAGGCGGGCCAGGAATCTGGCTTCAAAACCCAGCTTGGCTACCGTACCGGTGATCAGATCGAGGAAGAGATTGCCGTCATCCTCAAAACCGCGTTCGCCCGCGCAGACGTAGATGTCGAGCTCGTGAAGTTGCCAGCGTCGACTCTGGTGGAGAAGTACTCCAAGGGCACGATCCCCATGTATTTCTTCCGCGACATGGCGATTGTCCCTGATGCAGCTTACGTAGCGAATCTCTGGCTCAACAGCGCCTCACTTATCAACTACCCAAAATTCAAGAATGCCGAAGTCGACAAGCTAATTAACGAAGCGTTGTCGAGCACGGATGAGGCTGCGAGGGATGCGGGCATGAAGCGCGTCCAGCAAATCGTTGTGGACGAGGCCCCCTGGGTTTTCCTGATGAACCCAGGCTACCAGCTTGCTACTCGCGCCAATGTCGCTGGTTTCAGCTGGTATACGCCCAACAGCAACAGTTGGTACGACTTCTACAAGAAATAAGTAGAGCCAGTAGAGGGGGGATGCTTCGCCCCTCTAGTTGCGCAAGGCTACTTGCAAGGAAAACAGTATGAGACTTAGCAATTCATTGCGGTCGCTACCTCGCCCACTACGTATCGTTCTGGCCAGGTTGACTATTCTTGTTCCGCAGATGTTTGGCGTTCTGCTTGCCACGTTTCTGCTGATTCGTTTACTGCCTGGCGATCCGGCGCTGCTGATGCTTGGCAATATGGCGACGCCCGAGCAAATCCTAAGCCTGCGCGAGCGACTGGGGCTCAACAGCAGTATCTGGTCGCAGTTCACGAGCTACCTTTCAACTGTCGTTCACGGTGATCTGGGAACGTCAATGTTCACATCCAACCCCGTGGCCGTTGATTTGCTCGACCGTGTTCCAGCAACGCTTGAGCTGATTACCTACACGATGATCCTGACGATCATCGTGAGCGTGGTGCTGGCGGTTGTTGCAGTAACCAAGCCCGAAGGAATGATCAACCAGTTCAGCAAGGTATATGGCCTGGCGGCGGGCGCCGTCCCTGACTTCTGGGTCGGTCTGCTGCTCATCTACTTTCTATTCAATGTCGCGGGCATTGCTCCCGCACCGTTCGGCAGGCTTGATCCGATCATCACTGCGCCACCTGCTGTGACTGGGTTTCTAACTGTAGACACGTTACTCGCGGGCGATACAGCCGCGTTCGCCTCGGCTGTAGGCCGCCTGTGGTTGCCGGTCCTCACGCTGACCATCGTCAACGCTGGTGCGCTGATGAAAATGACCCAGATCGTTTTCGCCGATAACTATCGCAGTGAGTTCATTCGCCATGCACGGGCGAGCGGTCTTTCCGAATGGCAGTTGGTTCGAATCACGTTGCGCAATAGCTTGCCACCGATCATCACTATGGTCGGTTTTCTCTTCGGGTTTCTGTTGGGCGCGGCGGTGCTGGTTGAAACGATCTTCGCCTGGGGCGGCCTCGGACAGTACGCGGTGTCCGCAGTAATGAACAGCGACTATCCCGCATTGCAGGGATTTGTGCTGGTAGCCGCTGCTTTCATTCTCATCGTTTACACCGTCGTGGATGTGCTCTACGGCATCGCTGACCCGAGGATCGAAGTATGAAACAGGTGTCTGCAAAGCGCAGAGTGGCTGGCAAAGCAACCTTGATCATAGGTCTGGTGCTACTGGCAATTCAGTTTGTGGCGATCATCTTTGCGCCATGGATCGCCCCGTACTCACCGGAAAATGCCGATCCGATCAATGCCCTGCAAGCGCCATCACTAATGCATTTTTTCGGCACCGACGTGTCGGGTATGGATATCTACTCCCGTGTCATTTTCGCGACCCGAATCAACCTGCTGATCAGCGTCACCGCTGTGGCCATCGCCTTTGTCATCGGGGTTCCAATCGGGCTCGCCATTGGCTACTACAAAGGCTGGGGTAGTTCCTTGGCCATGCGGTTTTTTGACTTTATCCAGTCCTTCCCCGTGTTTGTGCTGGGCATGGTGCTGGTGTCTGTCATGGGGCAGGAAATCTGGAACGTCGCCATTGTGCTGGCGGTTCTTTTTACTCCTGTCTTTGCCCGGCTGATCCGTGCGGAGGTCTTGTCGCTGCGTGATCGCCCGTTCATCGCAGCCGCCAGATGCAGCGGTGCTACCAACAGCTCGATCATGTTCCAGCACATTCTGCCAAATGCGCTGACGCCTGCAATAGTGCAGATATCCATCAGTATCGGCATGGCCATTCTGCTGACGGCGGGCCTGTCCTTCGTGGGTGCCGGCGTGCGCATGCCTACCCCTGAGTGGGGCCTGATGGTAAGCAACGGCGCGCAGCAAATGATCCTCGGTATCTGGTGGGTAGCGCTGTTTCCAGGGCTCGCGATTGTTTTTTCAGTACTGACGTTTGCGCTTCTCGGAGACGCGGCGAAGCAAATGTTCGACCCGCAGACAAGGAGCACTTCATGAAAAAAATCCACGAACCCTTGCTCGAGGTACGCAACGTCTCTGTTGGATTTTCTGACGGATCAATGCCGCCTGCACTACGAGACGTAAGTTTCTCTCTGCAAAAGGGTGAGATTCTCGGAATCGTAGGCGAGACGGGGGCAGGAAAGTCGCTTCTCGCGCGAGCCATTATCGACATGCTCCCAAGTGACGGGCGGGTTGTTGAAGGCCAAATATTGGTCAACGGGCAGCCTATTTCCACGATGACACCGCAGCAAAAACGCGGTTATCGAGGGGGCGAAGTTGCGCTGATCGGAACCAATGCGAAAGCTTTGCTGGATCCGGTTGTGAAGGTAGGTGAGCAAATTGCCAGGATTCTTCGTGCTCATCGAGGGATCAACAAAAAGGATGCATGGCAGGAGTCAATTCGCCTTTTTAAACAAGTCGGAATCGTGAATCCCGAGAAAAGGGCGCACGCCTATCCGCACGAGCTTTCCGGTGGCATGGCGCAACGCGTCGTAATCGCCATGGCATTGATCGCTCAACCGAAAATCCTGCTCGCCGACGATGCAACCTTGGGCCTTGACGCGACAATCCAGCTGCAAGTTCTGGATTTGCTAGTAGAGAAAGGGCGCGAGCTAGGACTGGCGGTAGTTCTGATTACCCATGACCTAGGAATGGTGGCCAGCTACTGCGACCGGGTCGGCATCATGAAATCCGGACGTTTGATCGAACTTGCCACCATCCGCTCTTTTCTCAACGATGGTCCTAAGCATCCATACAGCCAGGATTTGCTGGATGCTGCCAGAGTGCGCCCGTTGCCAATGGATTCTGAGCCAGCACAACACGGCACCGAGGCTAGACCGCTGCTGGAAGTGACCGACCTGGTGAAAGTGTTCCATGTCGAGGGCTCCGCCGAGCCGGTTCGTGCGGTCGACCATGTCTCGTTGACGATCCGCAAAGGCGAGACACTGGCCCTCGTTGGAGAAAGCGGGTCGGGAAAAACCACCACCGGCCAATGCCTTGTTCGATTACTTCAATCGGACTCGGGTTCGATCCGGTTCGATGGCCAAGAAACGCTGACGCTCTCTGACAAGCAGTTCAGAAGCGTACGCCGCCGGATGCAGATGGTGTTCCAGGAGCCTTATGTTGCGCTGAACCCCAGATGGCGGGTGCGCGATCTCGTGGCCGAGCCCCTCAAGTTGGGCGAACCGTTGACCCGCACCGCAAAAGAAGCGCGGGTCATGGAGTTGCTCGATCTGGTTAGCCTTTCCAGGGCTAAGGCAGACGTTTACCCCCACGAGCTGACGGCCGGTGAGCAGAAGCGCGTAGGTGTGGCCAGAGCCTTGGCGGTCAGTCCTGATTTCGTGATTTTCGATGAGCCGACGACCGCGCTCGATATACGGGTTCGTGCACAAATTATCGATCTTGTACGGGATTTGCAAAAACGCATGGGGCTGTCAGCGCTGTTCATTACTCATGATTTAAATTCGGTCCGGTCTTTAGCGCATTACGTTGCCGTCATGCGTAACGGTAAGATCATCGAGCAAGGCCCGACGGAGGAAATTTTTGCCAACCCGAAGGAGGCCTATACCCGCAAGCTGCTTGAGGCCGAACTCCCTATCGAGGTTCGAGAAGAGGTCGAAACTCGGGTTCCTCAGGCGGAGCTGCGCGCATGAATTTCGATCGTTACATAACCAAACCGGTACTTGTCACCGGAGCGGCAGGGCTGGTAGGTCGACAGGTGGTACGGCGATTGGCTAAGCAAGGCCGACCGGTGTTGGCACTGGATCGCCTCTCCTCGATTACTCAGGAAGGAATCCAGATCACAGCCTGCGACCTTGGAGACGTCCATCGTCTGCATGCGATCGCTGTAGGCGGCATCGATTCCATCGTCCACTGCGGTGCGTTTTCCGGGCCAATGGTAGCGCGTGATGTGCCGTATTCGATGGTGCAAGTGAACATTGTCGGTACCGCCAACGTACTTGAGGTGGCGCGCGTTCACGGTGTTCGTCGATTTGTATATTGCTCCTCGACGAGTGCTTACGGGGCGGTCGGGTCAGGCCCTGTTTGCGAAGACGTTATGCTGAAGCCAGCGAGCCTATACGGCGCGAGCAAGGTCTCATCCGAGTACATCATAACGGCTTACGCAGAGCAGTACGGATTGTCCGCTGCGAGTGTTCGCCTGTCTTGGGTCTACGGCCCTGGTAGAACCACGGACTGTGTGATTCGGACGATGCTGGAGGACGCCCTCGCCAAGCGCGCCACCCGAATGCCTTTTGGATCGGACTTCCCCAGACAGTTCGTTCACGTTGAAGACGCGGTTCAGGGGCTTCTGTGCGCGCTGGATGCTCCTGTGCTGCCGCGAACGACCTACAACGTCACTGGCGATACCCGCGTAACGCTCGAAGAGGTCGCGCAGGTGGTACGCAAGATCTTTCCGGATGCTGATATCGCGCTTCAACCGGGTCCCGATCCTGTCGATGAGCTCCAGCAGAAATTCAGTATCGAAGCGGCGCGTCGTGATCTTGGTTACGAGCCAAGGCTATCCCTTGATGACGGCATTAAAGCGTACGCGCGCTGGCTGGAGTCGACTCACCTTCCTCATATTTCCAAGGTGCAGAAAACATGAGTGACCTTGAAAGAGATTTCGTCGGCTATGGCCGTAATCCTCCCGATCCCAAATGGCCAGGAGGCGCCCGGCTCGCGCTGAATTTCGTCATGAACTATGAGGAAGGTTCGGAGCCGTCAATTCAGGATGGCGAGAAAAGCACGGAAACGTGGTTCACCGAAAGCAGTGGGCTCGACACCGGTGTACAAGGTAGGGATCTGGCTGCCGAAGGGCTGTTCGAATATGGCAGTCGAGTGGGTTTCTGGCGGGTGATGCGCCTGTTCCAGGAGCGCTCACTGCCGGCGACCATTTATGGCTGCGCACTCGCCCTTGAGCGTAATCCAGATGCCTGTGGGGCTATTCGCGAATCTGGGTTCGATGTGTGCTCCCACGGCTGGCGGTGGATCAAACACTACCAGCTTAGCGAGGAACAAGAACGGGAGCACATCCGTAAAGCGGTCGAATCCCTTGAGCGTACAACCGGTGTTCGGCCTCAGGGTTGGTACTGCCGATACTCCCCTAGCGTTAACACTCGTAGGCTGTTGGTCGAGGAAGGGGGATTCACCTACGACTCGGATTACTACGGCGATGAGTTACCGTTCTGGACTCAAGTAAGCGGTAAGCCTCATCTGATCATCCCGTATTCATTGACCAATAACGACGGGCAGTTTGCCGCAGGCGTAAGTACCGGCAGTCAGTGGTTCAGCTTTCTGAAAGATGCTTTCGACATGCTCTACAAGGAGGGGGAAACCCAACCCAAAATGATGTCGGTCGGTCTGCATCTGCGCTTGGTGGGACATCCGGCCCGCGCAGCTGCATTGGAGCGGTTCCTCGATTACGTTTCGAGTTTTCCGGATGTATGGATCACTCGACGCATCGATATTGCCAACCACTGGCATAGCGTCCATCCCGCACCGAAATACTAGGAGTTGGTCATGAGTAACGTGTTTGATCTTTCGGGCCGCAAGGCAGTTATCACCGGCGCAAGCAGGGGCATCGGTGCGGCGATCGCACAACTGTTTTTGGAGCACGGAGCAGAAGTCGCCATTTGTCATGTTGGAGATCATCAGAATGCAGAGGCTTTCCAACAGCGCCTGCGTTCGCAAGGCCTAGAGCTGCATGCCAGCGAATGTGATGTCTCTGATCCGGCTGCGGTACAGCGCTTTGCTGGTTGGGCGCAAGAACAGTTAGGGCACGTAGACATTGTCGTCAATTCGGCCGGCGTAGGTGGAGGTGACCGCCCATTCGCCATGACGGACGACCACGACTGGGATCGTGTCGTCGGGATAAATCTTCGCGGGACGATGCTGGTCACTCGCTCCTTTTTCGCCGCGATGCTTGAGCGACAGTATGGTCGTATCATCAACGTCGCTTCACAACTGGCTTACAAGGGGGCGCCAGGGCTGGCGCATTACTGTGCGGCGAAAGCCGGGGTAGTGGGGTTCACCAGAGCACTGGCCTATGAAGGTGCGTCACATAATGTAATGGTCAACGCGATCGCGCCGGGGCCGGTCGATACCGAGTTGTTGCGCAATCACAGCGCTGAATGGCTTGAGGCGAAAAAAGCACAGTTACCGGTGGGGCGCTTCGGCCAGGTAGGTGAAATCGCACCTACCGCTTTGCTCCTGGCTTCGGGTGCTGGAGCATTTTATGCCGGGCAAACACTGTCTCCCAACGGCGGCGACGTAATGCTTTAACTACGTAGTGCGCGTCGACGAGGCATGACTTCGAGCGATGCATTATGTACCCGTAATTCTAGATACCACCCGTAGGTTCGAACGGCTTCGAGCACCCGGGCGCAGCTTTCGGCGCCCTGAATAATGGTGGTTGACTCCTGTTTGAAAGAGGTTGATATGCAAATTCTGGACACCGTTATCCGTAATGCCCGTGTGGTCACGGCCGCTGACATTTTTACCTGCGACATCGGTATTCGTGATGGACGTATTGTTTCGCTGGCGACTGACTTGCCCCCTGGAATGAAAGAGATTGACGCGGCGGGACGGCACGTCACGCCGGGTGGCGTCGATAGCCATGTGCATCTCGATCAGCCGACCGGCGACGGTTCTGTCATGGCAGACGACTTCTACAGTGGCACCATATCTGCTGCCTGCGGTGGCACTACCACTGTCATCCCTTTTGCTTGCCAGCAGAAAGGCGAGAGCTTGCGTGCCGCCGTCGACGACTACCATCGACGCGCTGGCGACAAGCCCGTGATCGATTATGCATTCCACCTCATCGTGACTGACCCAACGCCCGATGTGTTGCACAGGGAGCTACCTGCCCTGATTGCCGAAGGCTACACCTCGTTCAAGATCTACATGACCTACGATGCGCTGAAGCTGGGTGACCGAGAAGTTCTGGAGACGCTGTCGGTTGCGCGTCGGGAAGGGGCCATGGTGATGCTGCATGCCGAGAACAGCGATTGCATTGCCTGGCTAACTGAGCGCTTACTGGTTGCTGGCCTTGATGCACCGCGTTATCACGCCAGCTCGCGGCCCATGCTGGTTGAGCGCGAGGCCACTCACCGAGCGATTGCATTGGCCGAGTTGGTGGATGTGCCAATTCTGATCGTCCATGTTTCCGGTCGTGACGCGGTCGAACAAATTCGCTGGGCGCAGAGCAAAGGCCTCAAGGTCTACGCCGAGACCTGTCCTCAATATCTGTTCCTGACGGCCGCTTCGCTCGGATGCGATGACAGCTTTGAGGGAGCGAAATGCATCTGCAGTCCTCCGCCTCGCGATCCGGCCAACCAGCAGGTTATCTGGGACGGCCTGGAAAACGGTTCATTCGAGCTGTTTTCATCGGACCATGCGCCGTTTCGGTACGAGGGGCGCGACGGCAAAAAAGCGCACGGTGAAAGCCCGACGTTTGAACAAGTAGCCAATGGTATTCCTGGGGTCGAAACGCGAATGGCGCTTCTCTGGTCTGAAGGTGTTCGCAGAGGCCGGATTACCCCTCAGAGTTTCGTCGCACTCACATCTACCAATGCCGCCAAGATGTATGGTTTGTACCCACGCAAAGGCAGCATCGCAATCGGGGCGGATGCTGACCTGGTCATCTGGAATGAAGGCGACCCGGTACGGGTTACCAACGAAATGTTGCATCACAACGTTGATTACACCCCCTATGAAGGCATGCAGCTGAGTGCATGGCCTGCAGTAACGCTGGCACGAGGCGAGGTCGTCTGGGACGGCAAACCAAGGGCTAAGCCGGGGCATGGGAAGTTTTTACCATGCAAAAGGCCTGTTCCGGCCCAATCCCGTCGTCGTCAAAATGAACTGCCGCTATGAATGGCACGACCGAGGTAGCAGCGGCATTGCTTCATGCTTGGCGAGAGCGGCGAAATTTGCTGCATGATGGGCTCGGTTTGATGGCCGAAACCGACGCTTATCGGGTTCAGAAAATCGTCGCCTCGGAGCTTGGTTGGTTCAATGAGTCTTCGGTGACAGCCTGGAAGCTTGGTGGAAGCCCAGGGGAGTTGGTCAGCGCCGCGCGTGTCTCGAGCCGCGCAATTCATCTATCAGGCTGGGAGGTTCCTGATGGCTATTGAAACCGGTTCGGAATCGAGGGTGAACTGATCGTGCAACTTGGACGGGATGTCGATAGCGATGCCGATCGCGCGGTAGCATATGAAGCGATCGAAGCATGGCAGGTCGGGATTGAGTTGTGCGATACGCGTTTTCAAAATGGTGAGCGAACTTATCCATTGCTTCGTCTGGCCGACCAACAACTCAACCGTGCGTTGGTTTTAGGGGAAATGATCCACCCTCCCGCAGACTGGTCGGAGCAGGCTGTCTAGGTGTGGGTAGATGAGAGACTGCAGATCTCCGATATTGGAAGCCATCCCTTCACGGATCCCTTGGCTTCGATACGATGGTTGGCGAGGCGTGCAGCGTCTCAGAACCAGCCATTGAAAGCTGGTGATTTGGTCGCCACAGGAAGCTGGACAGGCCTGAGGCGCAAATGTGAAAGTTGCGTTTCTAGGCTTAGGAGAGGTGTTGCTCTCAACCGACCCCACTTAGAAACGATTTGAAGACGCCCACCTTGGACTTCATGGCGTTGAATCACGACGTTCATACCAACACGGTGAGTTATGGCGAACTGCGCATCTGATGACAACGCTGCGCGACAGCTTCTGAAGGTGAGGCGAGCAAGCTCGCCTCTGGTTTTTCGGACAGCCCGTTTCGGCTGATTTTGTTGAAAAAGTAGCTACTTCCCCATGCCGTCGTCAGAATTGCTCTGTCAGCGAGCGTGGGGGCGAATAGCATGATGGGACTGTTAACGAGTGGGCAGCAGCGCCTGTTCTACTCGTTCAATTTGGAAGATCACGTCCCGCCCCAACACCTCCTGCGCAGCATCGATCAGTGCTTGGATCTTAGTGGTCTGCGCGCCTACCTGGCGGATTTCTATAGTCCTATCGGGCGCCCTCGATTGACCCGAAATTGGTGGTGCGCATGTTGGTCGTCGGTTACTGCTATGGCATCCGTTCCGAGCGGCGATTGTACGAAGAGGTGCATCTGAATTTGGCCTATCGCTGGTTCTGCCGGCTGGGCCTGGAAGACGAAGTTATGATCACTCGACCTTTTTGAAGAATCGCCATGGCCGTTTCCGTGACAGCGATCTGTTCCGCTGGTTGTTCAATGAGGTCCTGCGGCGCTGCATGGCAGCGGGCCTAGTCAAGGGCGAAGGTTTCGCTGTCGACGCCAGCATCATCAAGGCGGATGCCAGCCGGCAACGTGGGGTAGCGGGAGATGAAATCGATTGGCGCGATCCAGCACTCAGCAGCCGCACCGTACGCGAGTACCTCGAAGCGCTTGATGAAGAGGCGTTGGCTGAAGCTCTCCCCAGGAAGATTTCCCTCACCGACCCGCTGGCTCGCTGGCTCGCTGGACTGCAGCACCAGGTGGCCCGGCCTACTTTGCCTACTCCACCAACTACCTGATCGACACTGAGCACGGCGTTATCCTGGATGTAGAAGCGACCCCGGCGCACCGTGCCGCCGAAGTTGATTCGACCAAAACGATGGTGGCGCGCGTCGAAGCGCAGTTTGACCTCACGCCAGAGCGCCTCATCGCTGATACCGCCTATTGCACGGCTCCGATGCTGTCCTGGATGGTCGAAGAAAAGAACATCGATCCGCTTGTCCCAATCTGGGACGAGACCGAGCGCAAGAACGACAGCCTCTCCAGTAAGGACTTCCACTGGAATCCGGAGGCCAATGAATACCGCTGCCTAGCCGGCAAACCTCTACGCAGTGAATGGCGCACCTTCACCCAGAAAAGATCGCGGGTGACCAAGGCCAACACCATCATCTACCGCTCCAGCCAAACCGACTGCGCCACCTGTCCGCTGAAAGCGAAGTGCTGCTCCAATACCGTATTCCGTAAGATCGCTCGGAGCATCCATGAAGCTGCCCGCGACGTAGCGCGACGCATCGCCAAGACACCGGAATACCTCGTTTCTCGCTGTGAACGAAAGAAGGTGGAAATGCTGTTCGCCCACCTCAAGCGCATCTTGCGCCTAGATAGGCTTCGACTTCGTGGCCTAAGTGGTGCGCAGGACGAGTTTTTGCTGGCTGCCACTGCCCAGAATTTGAGGCGAATGGCCCTGTGGCTGATGCCGAAAGTGCAAAAAGGGGTAAATGGCCTGGCGATCTGATCGGAACAGGGGCTTTCGCCTTCAGAAACCTTGCTCGATAGCCTGAAAAATCACTACTCGCCTGGAGCAACTTGGCGCCGGGCCGGACGCCGATCAGTTACGAGGCGAGTTTTTCAACGGAATAGGCCAATAGCGGACACTCTGTCTGGCACGATTTCGCAATTGAGCATCAATTGATAATATCCATTTTTTTCCTGTATGAAATTTTATGCCACTGTATGACGAAGCTACGCTTGGAAAGCCCAACGAAGATTACATTGCGCAGAAGATAGTCGGCTGGCACAAGGGAGATAGACAAGATGCTCTTGATTTAGCTGATTTCTAAGCCCGCTTAGGGGAAACCGAAAAGACCTTTTTTTTGGGCGGAAAAAGCGTGACCTGCTCCCCGATTTCAATACCACGCCGAACTTAGTAGAGCCCGTTTTCCGAGCAGGAGACGGCAGTGAAAAAGCGTTTTACCGAAGAGCAGATCCTCGACTTTCTTAAGCAGGCAGAAGCCGGTATGCCGGTGAAGGAGCTGTGCCGGCGGCACGGCTTCAGTGATGCCTCGTTCTACACCTGGCGCGCCAAGTTCGGCGGCATGACCGTGCCGGACGCCAGACGGCTGAAGGATTTAGAGCTGGAGAACAGCCAGCTGAAGAAGCTGCTCGCCGAAGCACACCTCGACATCGAGGCGCTCAAGGTAGTCGCCCGGGGAAAAGGGTAAGCCCGACAGCACGGCGGGAGGCGGTGCAAGAGATGCAGGCGCGAACCGGCATCTCCGAGCGCCGCGCCTGTCAGCTGATCGGGCTGTCCCGCTCGGTGCTGCGCTACCAGCCTCGTACTAGCGAGCAAAACACCGGGCTGCAAGCCCAACTGGTGGAGCTGGCCCAAGAGCGTCGGCGCTTTGGCTATCGCCGCCTACACATCCTGCTGCGGCGTGCCGGCGTGCAGGTCAACCACAAGCGGATTTATCGCCTGTATCGCGCCTCCTGCTTGATGGTGAAGCGCCGCAGGCGCCGCCACGGTGTCGCGTTAGAGCGCGAGCGCCTGAGTTTGCCGAATGCGCCGAATCAGGTCTGGTCAATGGATTTCGTCTTCGATGCGCTCAGCACAGGACGGCGGATCAAATGCCTGACAGTGGTTGATGACTTCACCAAGGAGGCGGTTGGCATCCTGGTGGAACACGGGATCAGCGGGGTTCGTGTCACCCGGGCATTGGATGAGATGGCGCGGTTTCGCGGCTATCCAGAAGCGATCCGCACCGACCAGGGTCCTGAATTCACCGGCAAGGCGCTCAATCAGTGGGCCTACCAGCGCAACATCAAGCTGAAGCTGATCCAGCCTGGCAAGCCCCACGCAGAATGCCTTCATCGAGTCATTCAACGGCAAGTTCCGGGATAAATGCCTCAATGAGCACTGGTTCTGTTCGCTAGCCGAAGCCAGAATCCGTATCGCGGCCTGGCGAAGGGATTACACCGAGCACCGTCCGCACAGTGCAATCGGCAATCTCACCCCGGCAGAATTTGCTGCGAGTTGGCGAGCCAGCCGGCAGCAGCTGAAGCAAGAAAAACCAATATCAAACCCAGGGCCTACTACGGTACTAAAGCGGGGGGGGGGGCAGGTCAGTGATGCTGAGGCCGCTGCACTTTTGCTTAGTATCCATCATTTAGAGTATGCCCGAATAAGCCTGCGTAAATGAACGCACATTAGCTATTTTACAAGAAAACTTACAGAGGTTGAATCTATCTAGGGGCCGTTAGACAAAGCCTGAAAGGCCATTCGAGCTCGGCTCCAAATCTCAGCAGAAGCATGTTTTCTTTAATGGAGGGGAATTTCCTCAAAAGATTGTACATCACATGTACATGGCGCTTTATCGATCTGAATAAGCTAGTGTTTTCATCTTAGGAGTAGGCGCAACATGCACTCTCGTTTCCTGTCCTTTTTATGTGCCTTCATAACAACTACTTCATATGCAGTCTCGTTTGACTGTACTAAAGCCTCAACCTCTGTAGAAAAAATGATCTGTACTGACCCCATGCTTAGCAGGCTCGATGATGCCCTTGCTGAGAATTATAAAAGCATGCTCTTATCTGATTTTGGAGGCTCTAAAGCTGAGTTGAGAAATGAACAACGCATATGGCTGAGTAAGCGTAATAAATGTAAGGATAAGGCATGCTTGGTTGATGCCTACCGCGTACGCGTGGACGAAACATGCGACTATGGGGTCGTATCAGGTATTCACCCTGTGTGCACTTCTTCTGAAGAAATCAAATAAAAGCTCAAACCGTAGGTCATGGCATAGTTGTATGCGAGTTCAGACAAGGTTCAATGTTAATGAGCGGCCAGAGCAATGTTTGAGTACATGGGCCATGCTGAAGCACGGCTGTACGGTTGAAGACAGTGCATTAGGAAAGGTGGCGATGTTTTTAGCTATAAAACAAAGAGCTGAAGGGCAGGCAGAAGTGATATCGATTTAACATAACTTATGTTATGCGCAGTGAGAATGTCAGGGCCAAGTAATAGTGCCGTGATTCAGCTAAATAAGATCCCTGAGAGTACGAATGGATTGGTCCTGCAGCGTCTGCTCCTCAGGGGTCAGCGGACGCTCGCAGTACTCCCTAGATAGAAAAAGCACAGTGTCGTTACCGTCGGGTACTTCCGCGTAATTAGGGTGTGCAGCAATCTCTGACAGAAGCGTTAGCATGACTGGAACAATGTGAAAATGCAGACTGAAGCCAGGAGAAAAGCCAAAGCGATAAATAATTACTTTGTAACAGTCATAGGCTTTTTTCAGTAGGATCTCACATCTCTTTAGTACGCCGCCCAACGTTTCCAAAGCTCCATCGCTTAAATCGGTCATTTCCGAAGCTGAGAGCGTGGGACTGACAATGAGGTACCCCGGATAACGCGAATCACGTCTATAAGTTACCTGCCAATGATCAGTGTTGAAAATCTCCCAGCTACTCATACTAGACTCTCGCGGAAAAACCTAGGGTTACAGCCTTTTCTAGCCGAATGCCATGACATTTCTAATTGCCGGGCCCACCCACATCTTTACTTAGCCTTGACAAGCAACATGTGGCTTTTATTGGAAATCGAGATTATACCAAGGCTCTCTAGGAGACTTGGAATGCTACTCAGGTCAACAGGTTATACAGAAGGAATATTCCACCGCCAATGACCGGAACCGCAATCGCAGCTGCTTGTAAAAGCGGAACAAAGCTATTTCTTTGGTTTTTCTGCATCTGATGGATGATGCTTTGAACCTTCTGCGGATCGTTCAGGTAGGGGCTCTTGAACTGTTGTTTGGCGCTCATACTAGATCTTCCGTGCTTAAGCACGGCAAATACTGGATCGTCACGATGAAATCCAGTGAAGCATATAAGCGCCAGCTACCACCATTGCTACACCGGCAGCGCCGGCTTTAGCAATCAGAGCCAGGCTACTTTTGGACTGCTGATGATCGATCTTGGCCAGGAACGTTTGAAATTCCTGTTCGTTCCGATACGGGCTTTTCAGCGGCTGTTGCTGCTTGTTGATCATGTTTAACCTCTTGTACCTTGTTCAGCGCAGTCATTCCAGCAAAGGAAGCTGCTGCACCCACTGCAAATACGGTTACCCACTTACGGACAATTTCCCAAGGCTGTTCCTTAAGCTCACCTGATACCTTGCGCATATCCAGGAGTGCTTTCTGGCTATCCAGTCTTAACTTTTCAATCTCAACTTCCAGCTTCTGGACTTCAAGCTTGGTCTTTCTCAGTGTATAGACTGCCTGCTGGGATGCAATATCCTCTGGCTTGTCTGGTAGATCTGATTCGATCATTGGCCAATCCTTAATCAAGCGATCCCATGCTGGTGACACAGATAGTCCAGCGCCACCTCGCTATAGCTGTCTCCAGCCTCTAGCTTGATCTTTCCCTGCGCTTCAAGCTCTTTACCCAATGCGGCCAGCTTTTGCGATTGCGGATACAGCTTCAGGATTGAAGACATCCAAACAATTGCGTTCTCTACATCCAATGCAAACTGATCAAGCTTTTTACTCTTAACGATGGAAAGAGGATCTGGCCGGTCTACACCATCTTTTTCGGACTGTAGTTTTTGGCAAAGCTCCAAAAGCTCAATGCCTCGCATTACCTGAGATTTGTATGTCGTTGTCACTTTGATTTCCTCTAACTCTTCCATCCGTTGATATGAAATCAGCTTCTCACGAGTTTGGCGAAATGCAAGGCAAGCAGGAACAACCAGACTATCAAGCGCGGGCAGTATTCGTGTGAGTTGGCTTCAGCAAGAGCTCCCGACTCCTTTCCCTGATTGCTACAGCCCTCTCCAGCGCCTTGGCAAAATTTGCCTCCCAGGTATTGGCGGTACCAATGTAGACATTGACCGGCTTTCCTCTTAAGGGCGTCACCTTGAAGCTGTAGAGCAGCTGTGAACCCTTGCCCCCTCGGTTAACACTTTTGCGTGTGGCCAGCGTAATGCCGACAGGCAGGTCAGGGCGGGCTTTATCGCTGCGCTGGTTGGCCTGATTGCGAATCGGTGCAATGTACGGACGAAGCTGATCGTTGAGCTCCTTGGCGGCTATATAGCTAGCGCCAGGATCGAAGTCATAGGCCGCATCGAAAAAGGCCTTGGGAGACTCCCCGCTCCGGATTGGTGCTACATACCAGCCGTCGTCAGTCCGACTTCGAGTGATTCCATGGTCTGGATCGTTCTCGTTGAGCATTACTTCACCTTTGATACCAATGCGGGGTTTCCATACACCAAATTTGAATAAATGCAATAGGGTCAATCGGGCTACTGCCTACCCGCGCGGGTAGGCAGTACGCCCATTGGATGGGTTCTTGATCCCTTAACATAACACCAGCACCTGATGCCTTGAGGTATCAGATCCGCGGCTGGGGCGTTAAGAGGTCTTGCAGTCAGGTCATCTCTGAACGCACCCGGTTAATTCCACTGAGTTGTGGTTTTCTCCGGAGGCACACATGAACCTACCCATGATCTCGGTTGAGCACATCAAGACCGAGACCCTGCCCGCCCTGTTTCTTGATAGCGATGCCATCGGACAGTACGGCGCTGGCGCCATCGACAGCTCAAGCGTGGATCGTTACTCGGACCTCATGGAAACAGCAGCAGTGTCCAGGCTGGCTGGGTTGATCGGCCAGATTGTTGAAAGGCTCGCTGACGCGGACCCGCGCAAGATGGCAAAACAGCCTACTCGGCTTGAGCGCTGGATAGGCAAGGGCCTTGAGCGCCAGGCACGCTACTACTCCGCGCGCAAGAATCTTGAGGATCTGATCGAAGAGGCACAGGTTCATGCTCAACGTGTCACGGATACGCTCAAGGCGCTGGATAACCTTCTTGTCAGCCTTCAGGACGAGGCCGCCCGGCTGCGCCTGTATATCCAGGCTGCACGGGAATTCCTGGACGAGAACCCTGAACTTGGCCTTTACAAGCAAGCGCAATGGGGGTTCGACAACCCGCGAGACCGCCTGACGCGAAAGATCGTCAACCTGACCACCCTCCTCTCATCCCACGATATGAGCGTGATCCAGATGCGCCTGACCCGTGCGCAGGCGCTCGACATGCTGGACCGTTTCAACGAGACCGTGACCGTTCTGGTGCCGGTCTGGCGCCAGCACACCTTGACCTTACTCACAACACGGCACATGAGCGCGGAGATGGTGGCCGAGGCTACTCGTGCCCACAAAGACCTGCTCAGCAGCCTTTCCAAAAGCCTAGACGGCATCCATTAAGCAACGGAGAACACGCATTGTGAATACCTATATTCAGCCACAGCAGTCTCGCCATGCCGCTACCGTGTTTACGCTGGATGCCAACAGCCTCAGCGCTCTTGGCCTTGACGATACGGATATCGAGCAGATCAAGACCGTTGCCCAGACCATCAAGCTTGAAGACCTCGCAAGCGTGGCCAACTTTGGGCGTGAGGTAGCGGCGCATACGTCCAGCTATGCAGATCCGTTACTGGACCAGATCACCAATAAGGATCTCGACAGTGCCGGCGAGAAGCTCTCACAGGTTGTTACCCTTGCCCGCTCGGTCAACATTAACGGCCTCACCCAAAAGCGCTCACGCCTGCCGGTCATTGGCGGCCTGATCAATCGAATCAAGTTGCGGGGAGGCAACGCTTTGGCGCGCTTTGACACCACGCGTGAGCAGATCGAAAAGCTTATCGGCGAGGTGCAGACGGCTCAAGGCAACATTGCCGAGCGCAATGCCTCCCTGAACAGCATGTTTGCTGCCGTGGAGAATGAGCATCATCTCCTGGGCGTACACGTAGCGGCCGGACACCTTCGGCTCAATGAGATGCGGGCACAGGCCGAAGACATGCGCCAGAGCGTCAATAACGATCCTACCCAGCTTCAGCGTCTGGCGGATCTTGACGCGCAGATTGCCAATCTTGATAAACGCATTGACGATCTCAGAGCCATGCAGCATTCGGCGTACCAGAGCCTGCCCGCTATCCGCATCATACAAGCCAACAACCAGATGCTGATCGACAAGTTTCACACGATCCGGGAAATCACGGTTCCGGCATGGAAACGCCAGTTCATGCTGGCGGTATCACTCAACGAACAGCGCAACGCCGTCGAGCTGGCGCAATCGATCGACGACACCACCAATGCCCTGCTGCGTAGCAATGCCGAGCTGCTGCACCGCAATGCCGTAGATACCGCCAAAGCCAACCAGCGGCTGGCCATCGATCCTGAAACGCTGCAGAAGGTACAGGACGAGCTGATCAGGACTGTGCAGGATGTTCAGGCGATCATTCGCAAGGGCGCAGGTGAGCGGCGTAATGCCCAGAAGCAGATTGAGCAGATGCGTACCTCTCTTCGCACACAACTGGTCGGGAGCCAGTCGGAAGGTGAGGCATGAATCAGCAAACACAGATATTCAGGCAAGGCTTGGCCGAGCTGGATGAGCGCTGCTGTTGGCTCAAGAGCAAGATAGATCTCCTGGGGAAAGCCGCCGTTATAGTTGTGGCTATGTACCTGATAACAGTCACTATTAACTGGATGCTTGGAGATCTGGGCACGATTAGCTCTATCGATATACCCGCAGAGCTGGGACAGCTGGTGAAAGACGTAACCGACAGCTCAAGCACTATCAATGATTCA
>NZ_DEYV01000044.1:0-9999 GCF_002364655.1 Pseudomonas sp. UBA3149 | reverse complement strand
TTCACGAGATGCAGATGATGCTGAAAAGCCGCTGGGGCTTGGAGGGGTATCGTCTGATCCGTCACCCCAGGGGGATGAACAGATCAGAGCGATACCGGAGGAGACATTACACAGAGATCAAGAGACCCCGGCGCAAGTAGGTAGGCTTCTCGTAATGGTCCCAAACCATCCTCTCTTCAGAGAAGCAGGGGGTTGCGACCGCTTCCACAACATCAGCCGGAGCTGGCGCCGCAGGAGCCTTCACCTTACGAGTAAGCAGATGCTGGATCAAAGCCCAGCTTCTTTTACCAATAACACATGCCAGTTTACGACTGAGCTTACCCAGCCGTCCCACTCCGAGGACGATACCTTGTTCAAGTGTCTGGGTCAGCCATACGCAGTACTTGATAAGCAAGTAAGCAATGGCAAACCCAACACCACAAAGAACAATAATAACGGCCGCGAACAATGAGAGTTCAAGTAGTGCAAACATGGTGAGTTCCTTCAGTGAAGGGGGTACTCACCAGTGTCTGGGAGTGGTCCCCCAGATTGGGAATATTGCTAAGGCTTAAAGTGGTAGCAGCCACTATCAGTTCGCAGAGCGAGTGATGGGTTAAACATAGCGCACTTTTTTGCAGGCCATAGTCGTACTGCCTACCCGCGCGGGCACAAATGCAAAAAAAACGAAAATATTTTGGGCATTTTCAAGGTAGAGCGGCTTTTTAAACGTGGAGGTACTCCAGTTCGATACAGTCGAGAACAGACAGCCGCTGAGTGTGGGTACGACAAAAAACAGGCATAAAAAAACCGCCTAGAAGGCGGCTTTTGGGTACTTCGTATTAGCCCAGGAAGTACAACGCTACAATAGTTAGTATGGATGTAGTTCCAACCGAGCCAACCGCAGCTGCGATGTCTTGCTAGGTGATCCGGGAAGCCTTTTCGTAGCGGGCATTGCTCTCGGACTCTTCCTTTCTGAGCTCTCTTTCCAGCTCTTCCTGCATCTCGGAAATGCTCTTCATGAGTCGAGCCTCAATCAGTAGAAGGCAAAAAAAAGCCCCTAGAAGGGGCTTTTTGTTTGAAGCATCAAGAATGCCGTTCGTGAAGCGCCTTGCGGGCTTCTGACTCGGAACGTTTCTGGCACCACAGGGCGTACAGACCGGTCCCACCCATGGTGATAAACACAAATGTGTAAATTAATAATCCGGCAGCAGTCTGGCTCATAAGTTAGTCCTCGACCGTCATGGCTATGCCTATAAACCATAGGCCCGTACCTATCAAGGTAGCGCACATGGACAGGCCAGTCGAGGGGCTAACGAATACACTGATCAGACCAGCAGCCACTGCCGTCGTACCAACCTTGCGAAGATCTTCGGCAAGTGCCTTGTATTTAACCTTTTTCATTCGAGTGTCGCTCCATAATCTCAGAGCGCACTTTTCCCCGGACGGGGCAGTGACGCCCCGAGGGGTTATTAAAAGAACAGCTAAAGGATGTTGCTAATTTTGCATCGTTAGAAGGTATGCAGCCTCTTTTCGCTCCACAAGGGAGTGAAACCGATCAACCAAAGGCACGGAGCGACAACTCAGACCCAGGGTACTTGGCGGATCGGTTTCAAGAGGGAAAGGCAAGCCCATACGCGTGAGAAAAAGCGCGGGCTGGTGAAGCGATAACGTTGAGCGCAAGGCTCACGTGGTACAGCTTTAAAGATGCTGAGGCTTAACGTGGTAGCTGCCACGTGAAAGCAAGAGTAGCGTATTTTTCAGCGTTGAACAGCGGTGGTTGATACCCGCGCGGGCACCAAAACAGACAAAGTTAGCAAAGCGCTAGCAAGTACAGTCGAGGATGTGCAGGACAGTGAGCGTCAGCACGGCTGTGCCGGTAAGCGACCCGATGACCAGTGCAATTTCCTTCCAGCTTAATGCAGAAGCTCTCTCGCACTGCTCGAGGAATTCAGCATGGTGTTTTGCTTCTTGTTCGCGTAGCTCGGCCAGATATTTTTCAGACTCTCCTACGGTTCTCATACTTTGCGCTCCGGATTGGGATGGCTCTATTGAAAATACTTCAGAATCTCGCCGATGCAAGCGTGGCAAGGTGCGATCAAGCGGACTTGCATCCAGAGGTTCGTGGGGTACGGTAGTAGTGAAACTACAGGTTCACCGCTTCACGAGGACTTCCCTATGCAAGATTCCGCTATTTCGGTTCCAGGCCGCTGGCCTACCACTGTTGAGGCTGCGGTCAAACAGCTGCTGACCATGCTCAGTGAAGAATCCAAGGCCACCGTTCGCGAACAGCCAGAAGAAGAGCTGATCCACTGCCACTATGGCCTGGGCATGGCCATACGCAACGAGTTTGGGCTCTGGAAGGGAAACGAGAAGCTACTCAAGGCTGCCTGTCCAACGGGAGGGCACCCTGACGATGCGTCGATGGTCATCATCCAGGCGCTATGGCGGGCCTTGCACGACAAGCGTCTATTGCACTGATTTGCCAGCAGGTAGACGTTCAATAGACATCTGTCAAGAAAAATGCCTGCAAAAAAAATGCTCCAATCCGGCTACTGCCTACCCGCGCGGGTAGGGAGTACGCCCGTGGGTGGTGTGAAGAATGTAGTACGGTCAACCCTGCATTCACCACTAACGGGGCTCCCCCATGAACGACATGACACTACCTCCGCCAGACGATCCCAAAAAGCCCGGCAAAGCCATAAATCTAACCCGGTCTTCGGTTACTCCAAGCAGCCATTCACGGCCCGTAATGCGCAAGACCTTCCCGCTGGCGTCAGATCAGGCGCAAAAGGTCTGCGAACGCACCTTTAGCCGTACAGCCTATTCGATGTTCTCTATTGAAGTGATCCTGCAGATCATTGGAGAAGAGAAGTCGGTCGACAAGGCGCGCGAAAGTATTGGCAAGCTCATCAGGAACACCGAAGACCAGATCGATAAACAGATTGCCCAGATTACAGAGGTAAACAAGGAACACGATCTGGACGAGAACTCCGCTTACTCGAATCCAGCCACCTATAACGTTGACATCACCAGTCCTCTGGCCATGCAGTATGCCAAGGTGCTGCTCAAGTTTGACCACATGGTCAAGATGATCGACGACCTGTGGATGAATGGTTATCTGGAGTCCCGTCAGCGCTCCAAAGCCCTGCATGACTGGCGCAACAGTATCTCGCGCCTCTCCAGCCGCATCATCAGCATTGAGAAACAGGCTCGCATTGCAGCGCATCGCAGGGGCAAGCAGGAAGAGGTCGACCAGACAGCACCGACCCGAGTTGATGAATATGATGTCGCTGCCTCGCTTAACGAAGCGATGAATCCTCAGGACAGCATCGAGGACGCCGATGCACTACCTCAAGTTGAGGATCAGCCCGAGCCGAGCGATAAACGAAAGCCCAAGGGCAAGTCTGATTCTGAGGACGATCTGACAGAGCCGGTGCCGGTTTAGGCGAGATCAATGAACAGTGTCTATATTGAGCGGCTTAGGTCGCTCTTTTTTTGCGCCAGACTTGCTCACAGGACATCTACTGGTAGTTTCAAGGGAACGGGGGAGAACAGCCATGAACACATTAAAGATTGCATCTGTACTGCTGACCACGGCCATCATGACCGGATGTGCCAGCACTTCTTCAGAGCCCACCGGCAGTTATGCCAGGCAGGTAGCAACCGCAGGTGGACTGCGCCTTGAGGATCATAAGGTACCCAAGGCCCAGTACGAAGCAGCGTTGACTTCTGTAACCGACGCCGGCCTTAACACAAGCGTACTGGCCTCCTCCCATGGCTTCAATATGAATGGCGGAGCAGCGTTGGGTGTGGGCCTTGCAGCCTGGTTGTTTAGTCCTGAGGCTCCAGAGCAAAGGGATGCTGTAATTGCTTTCGCACCGATGAGTTTGGGCGACAAACAGAATGCAGGGAAAGCGTTTGCTCTAACACTAGCTAAGGCTTACCAAAACGCATTCAAGGAAGTTGGTAACCTAGAGGTTTCTGAGGTTCAGCACACAAACTTTCTTGGCGAACGCTATTTTGTGAGTGGAAAAGGACCTCTTTGTAGAGATAATCAGAATGAGCAAGGCGAATCCTGTCTCTTTGCTGCATCCATTGAAACGCCGGTAGTAAGAACTTCACCACGCTTTATGGGTATGCCATCGCGCGAGACGTATGTATTTCAGGCCAAAGATAAAGTACTAATTGAGAGAAACGTCTACGGATCTTTTGATAAGCGGGTGTTCTTAATGAACGTCAGTAAACATCTCCCCGATTGGGCATATGTCTACGCCGCACCAGTACCTAAGGTTTCACCGCCAATGATCTTCCATAAAGGGGAAGTGCATTACTTTGTCGTGCCTGATGCTTGAGTGAGGCTCAGTCCATGACAGCGAAGTCAGAAGAAAAGGATGAGCTTCAGGAAGCGATCGAGGCGCTGGCCAGACTGCGAGTCAGAGGGCCGGCGCTACTCAAGATCGAGCCGCAAACCGTATCGGTGGACCCTTATGATCCAGACTTGCAAAAGAACCTGATTGCTCACCTTGGCACAAAGGCCAGACGGTTGATCAATTTTACCGTTGGCCAGTGCTATACCGAGCATGGCTTTCCGGTCTTTGTCGCCGCCAACCATCGAAAGTGCGTGTTTGGCCGCAAGTCGCTAGCGCCTGATCAGATCAACTCGGTCGAAGTCATCGAGACGCTGACCGAAGAAGACAGGCAGCTGTTTCCGTGGGAGGAGCTTCAGAGCAGGACGCTGTTCATGGTGGCG
This sequence comes from Pseudomonas sp. UBA3149, assembly GCF_002364655.1. Lineage (NCBI taxonomy): Bacteria > Pseudomonadati > Pseudomonadota > Gammaproteobacteria > Pseudomonadales > Pseudomonadaceae > Pseudomonas > Pseudomonas sp. UBA3149. Next base: position 5,270 of record NZ_DEYV01000044.1, on the reverse strand, counting down.
GTTAAATTGGTCACCGCCTACCGCCCTGCCCTGTATCTCTACCTGAACCTCAACAAGCCGATCTCAAGGGATACAGGCATGTACCAGGATGCACTAGCCAGAGCCCAGGCCCTGTGCGCTTCCATCCAGAGGTTCAAGGAATCAAAAGGGGTTTAACAGAGTGTACATAGAAAGGGGACCTAATAGGTCCCCTTTCTATGTACCACTAGTTGTCCCGTTTAATTCTGCAGCCCTCCTGGTGCAGCCATCGCATCCGTTGCTCGCTTGGCCGCGCCCTTGAGGTCTACCTCATTGGTAGCTCGGACAGTACGGTCCACGCTGTTTTCACGCAGCTGATCGGTGTTCAGGAGACTGCCCTGTCCTGTGAGCGTTTCCAGCGTGACGTTTTCGGTAGTCGGATAGAGGTTGTGCAGGTTCAGGAGATTGACCCACTCAGTAAGGTCAATGGTGTCCCAGTTGAGTTGGCCAATCTCATCGATTGTAAGCCCACCGCACTCCGGCTCCTCAGCGTCGCCCCAGTTCTTGCCCAGTTGAGGTCTGGCCTGCTCCTGAATGATGCGGGACAGCGGTGAGTTGAAGCAGCAATACGACTCGCGCTCTTCGATACAGAGTCCCGCTACCTTTGTCTTGCAGTACTTGCCGACCTTGTGGCAGTTGCCCAGCTCACGCTGCGCATTGAGTTCGAACTCCTCCTGCTCGCACTCCCAGATCATTTCAATAATAATCATCGCTACAACGTAATAGGTGTATAGGGTCATCAAAAATCCGAGAGAGCTTGAGACACCATCAACCACAGCGCCAGCTGACTCATTAAAGTAATCATCCGCAGCTTTGCCAGCGACGGCGCTTGCTCCGTTAGTTCCTCCCTGCTCTACCGCTTCGCCCATAGCTTTCTTGAAGAGATTACTTAACTGCTTTTTCAGCTCAGTTTTCACCGTATCAATGGCTTTATTCTTTAGACCAATGATGCCGTCATAAAAGGATGTGAACGGCTTGGTGATGGGCTGGAAGGTATTGACCACGGGGTTACGCAAGGTGGCGTAACTGCTCTGGATGGTGCCCAATGCACTTCCACTGTCAATGCTCATGATTGCTGAGTCGATCTTGGGCGCAGCCAGGACCAATGCCAGGTAGTCGCCTACCGAGACGTTGGTTGGCTGCTCGCAGCAGTCCACCGATCCACCGATGGCTTTCTTGCACTCACCCGGTTCGGCCTTGAAGATCTCGCACTCAACGTTTGTCGTGGCATCGGCCTCAGCACAGGCCAGATCCTCGCCCATGAACTGCGCCGCCTGAAGCAGTGATGCTGCCTTGTCGAAGTCCTGACTCACCTCTCGCGTGATGCCGATGCACTCCGCGCCCATACAGCTCACCGAACGCTGGCAGGCCTCGGGATTATCCACGCACCCCGGAAATGCCTCGGCCAGATCAATCTTGAGCTTGCACGCAACATTCGAGGTCGCTGCACCACAGTCATAGGTCTCGGTGAAGCGAATGCACTCGCCCGTCTCGGTGGCCTCACTGCACACCGACTTCACCAGCCCGCACTGGGGATTATCAGCCAGAGGGGTACAGGTGTCTTCGTAGCCGTCGATGGATTTACTGGCATCAATCGTGGCGGTCATGCTGCGGCACATGGGAGAGATGCCAGGGAGGCCCGTGGCAGGGAAATTACTCTCGCACACCCTGACGCCGTTCTGGGTCATGCACCCTGCTGAATCCAGCGCCGGCATCTCCGTGCAGCTGTAGGAGACGTCGCTGTAGTACTTGGTTGCCTCCTTGGTACGCGCCAGGCAATCAGCCGGGTCCCAGCCGTTATCCTTGACCGCCTTGCTGGCGTCATAGTTGAGCCGGATACGCCCATAGCCCTCCCCTTCGCCGGTAACCGAGACGCGAATCTTGAACCGCACCGTAGCGCCGGCCTTGACGTTCTTGAACAGGCTGGTGACATCAACCAGCGGGTTGGCGGTCCAGCTCTTGTTCAGCTCACAGGCACCCGCCGTCTCGGGTGGGAAGTTATTGTTGGGCCCCTGCCAGATGAGTTTTTCGTTACCGGCAGGCCCTACCCAGACCTGCATGTAGTCGTCCCACTTGGCGTACTCCAGCTGGGCACTGATCACCGCTTCGGGGTTGATCACCGTGACTTCGGTGAACTGCTCATAGATCTTGCAGTTGCCCGTCCAGTAATCATTTCCTACCTCGCCAATCCACAGCTGCATGCAGCCTGGGCCACAGGAGTTGAGGTTGGCAGGGCCTGCATGGTGCTCAATCACGCCCACGGTATAGTCATGGTCCGCCTCGCACTGGCCGTTGGGCATGTTGGGCCGGGTGCACTGCTGGAACTTGTTGGTGCTGGCGGTCGGGTCGGTGCCGTCATCGCAGTCGGGAAACAGTCCATCGGTGCTGTCGGTGGCCGTATACAGCTGATTAGTCTGCTTCATCATGGGATCGTTGGTGAGATCCATCTTGCCAACCGCTCGCGCACCCTGAACCACCTCAAAGGCCTGCCCCTGCAAGGACACCTCACCGCTGTCCTGCTCGGACCTGAGCGTACTCAGGGCTTCGGTGCCCGCCGAGTTCATCGCATCGCCGTCGTTGTACAGCTGCTGAAGGTCGGTAGGGTCCGCGGCATGCGGAAAGTACTTGTTGACCTCATCACCCGTACCGCCCGGAAACAGCTCGTTGATGTTTAGCGAGGTATTGGCACCCGGTAGCGTCAGAGTCCCATCCTCGCTGTAGGTAGCCAGGTCAGAAGGGTTAGGCGTAATGTCCCGCCCGAACTGCTGCGCCTCATGGCCAATGGCGCTCATGTCCGCCGCCTGCGCATGCTTCTGGTCAATTGGCATCCAGAGCATCAGGGCTGTCATGGCCCAGGCCGTGGAGCGGTAAACAAGTCCGGCTCTATTCATGGGTGGTTGGCCTCTATTGAGTCATGCAGCAGTCTTTCCAGCGCCAGATCGTGTAGATCGGGTCCTGTCCCTCGGCTGGAATGGTTCTGGCCTGCCCCCAGATCAGCGTGGACTCGCCGATCTTGTGGCCCTTCTTGGTTTCGGGCAGTGGATGCAGGATGGATAGCTTGTACTGGCTCTTGGGAAGCGTTGGTGTGATCTCACCGCCACACATGGCGCCATCGCCCATGGTCCCGTAAGCAAGACCGCGACGATGCAGCGCTGCCAGCACTCGCGCGCTCAGGAGGGAGCTGCCCTTGATCACGCCCCGATTGCCCGGCACGCTGCCGACCAGTGGGTACAACGTGCCCCAGCTGCCCGCGCACCAGAACATGCTTTCGATGGGATTGCCGGTAGCAGACGCCACGGCATCAGCGCTACAGGCAGTGGCCGCAACCGGGTTGGCTACGGCGGCCGCTTCCGGGTTGGCGAAAAGGCCAGCTCGGCGTTGTTCCAGGTCGGGTCCAGCTCGGACATGTACATCACGTCCAGGTCCATGTAGCCGTCGTTCTGGCACCAGCCCGAGGTAAAGAGATCCAGAATCACCAGCAGCGGAAAGGCGTAGTAGTGGTAGTGCATGAACATGCCGTCCTGCTTGCCGCCACTGCCATAGCCATGCGTGCCCTGAAAGGTACGGTCAAAGGGAAAGCGCACGCCGTTGAGCACTGACGAACAGCCCGGTACGCGCTGGAATTCCACCAGCCGTGCCGGCTCCCACATACCCGAGCTGATACCCGGACGCGGCACGTTGTTGGTGTCCCAGCACATGCAGGCCGACTTCTTGCTGGCGCCCTCCGGCACACCGCTGGTTTCGCCTGAGATGGAGACACCCGCCACACGTAGCGGAAACAGGCAGTCCCAGCAGATGTCGGTAATCAGCTTGGGGCCAATGACGTCACCGCTGTAGCAGCCCACCGCAGCATTGGCAGATGACATCCAGCACAGAAAGGAGAAAGCCAATGCCGACAAAAAACGAGAGATTTGCATATTCATAATGCGCTCCCGTCCTTGGCTGTCAGCTCCTTGACCACAAACACCTTGCCGTCACTGGTCACGATGCTGGGGGTATGCTCGATCTCGAAGCGCTCGATGATCTCCTTGGTGACCAGGTACACGGGCGCTTCGAAACGGTTGGAGAGACTGGTATAGCCTTCCCAGCCCTGCTCCTTGTCCATCTGGGTGGCCAGATAAGTCAGCTGCCGGATGTTTGGCTGTTTGGCCAGTTCGGGCAGGACACGGTCCAGGATCTTCATCTGGCCCGGTACTGACGGATCAAAGATCACCAGCGCCTGCGTAAAGGGCACCTGATCCAGTGGGTTGAGTACCGTACCGGCTTTCATCAGGACCTTGCCGTCAGCGCCAGCTAGATCCTGCAGCACGGTCACGCTGGGATCGATGGTGCGGGTGCGCGAGTGTGAGGCAGGCGGAATGTAGTTGAACTGCTGCTTTTGCCAGAACCGCCCGACGGCAGCCTGCTTTTTGGCTTCCCAGTTAACACCCGCCACGCGCTCCTGCATCATCTCGATCAGGTCCTGCTCGGCTATTTCCATTACCGGCCCGCGGCGGCCCTGATCGCCGGTCTGGCCCTCGGCGACCTGCTTTTCCAGCCACTCGGGTGAACTCAAGCCTTCTACCCGCGCCAGTACCTTTCGATCCACAAATTCGTTATGGGCGGTATCGTCCATGGCAATGATGGTTGGGACTTCAACTACCTTGAAGTCACGGTACAGGGTGGGATCGATCACGAGGTTGGGCAGCGGGTCGTATTCAGCAATGAGATGCTGGTAGTGCTTCATCCCTTCGTCGAGCTTCATGCCTTCCGGTACGCCACGAAATACCAGCACCACGTCTTGACGCTCGGAGGCCATCTCGAAGACTTCCTTGAGCGCCGCCTTGCCCAGGGAGAGCGAGACAAACAAGAGCATGGAGTGATGGGCATAGGTCTCGTTCTTGCGCGCTTCCATCCTGGCCGCCCGTAGCGTGGGATCGGTTTCCTCCATTGAGCGCACCAGCTCGGTGGCCTCCCCCATGGCCTTGTCCATCGAAGAGTTCTTGAGCGTATTGAGGTCAATGGCTGCGCCGGCACCCTGCTTGATGGCCTCTCCCTGCTCCACAATGGCCTGATCCTCGGCAGTCAGCGCCGTACTGCCCAGATGGGTACTGCCTACCACAGCGCTCTTCTCGGTGTCCTGTCGGGACGTCAGGAAGGTGCGAAGGTCACGGCCCTGCTCGATTTCCGGTGGCATGTTTGCAAGATCCGGAAGGTCAGCACCAGAGGCGGCCTGCGCCGCCCCCAGTACCAGTGAAAGAGCCAGCATGGCC
>NZ_DEYV01000043.1:0-14519 GCF_002364655.1 Pseudomonas sp. UBA3149 | reverse complement strand
GTTTTGTTAGCGGCTCTAAATCCAGCAATCCAGCGGATGCGTTTGGGCGCGAGCCTGACATACGTGCTCACTGGCATAGCACAGGACAAAGGCTCACGAGTGATGCCATTGAGGTCAAAATCGTAGCGACCTTGAGCCGCCGGTTATGGCTTACACGAAGCGAAATGCAGGCTGCCAGGGAGCGTCTATAGTGTCTGGGCACATAATAAAAAGGACGCCTCATGACTGTTATGCTCCGCCGCGCCACGTGCTCTCTTTCATTGGCAATCGCCTTTGCCTTTTCTACCGCTTCCACCGTACAGGCTGAACCTAATCACCCCGTTCAATCCCATGCCGAACAGTACAAGGAAGAAGCACTCAAGCTACTCGAGCAACTGGTAAATATTGATTCGGGCTCGGGTTATGCACCTGGTCTGATACAGGTAGGTCAGATTGCAGCTGATCAGTTGAAACAGCTGGGCGCTACGATCGAGACTGTTCCAAACTCTCCACCTGATAAAAGTCATCACATCGTTGCCACGCTTAAAGGCACAGGCAAGGCCAAAATCTTGCTGATGGCACATATGGATACCGTTTTCAAAGAGGGCTCAGCCAAGGAGCGGCCTTTCCATATAAAGGATGGGCGAGCCTACGGACCAGGCGTGATGGACGATAAGGGCGGAATCGTAGCGGGCATCTATGCGCTCAAGATATTGAAAGACCTCAACTTCAAGGATTACGCTCAAATTACCTTTTTGCTTGATGCCAGCGAGGAAACCGGTTCCGATGCTGCTACTCAGCTGATTCAACGGGTGGCCAGGGAGCATGACGTTACCCTCAATCTAGAGCCAGGCCGGCCTGCCGATGGCCTCGTGGCTTGGCGAAAAGGAAGCGCGACCGCAACCGTTGACGTTACCGGTAAGGCCGCTCATGCGGGCGTAGCGCCGGAGCTCGGCCGAAACGCTGCCATGGAAATCTCGCATCAGGTCCTCCAGCTTGGCAAACTGGGCGATGCCGAGAAGAAAACCACGGTCAATTTTACTGTAATCGACGCTGGCGATCGCACGAATGTCATACCTGACAGCGCGACTGCCAAGGCAGACGTCCGTGTAGCAGTTCCTGAGGAGTTTGATCGGGTCGAGCAAGACATGGCGCGCGTCTCTGCCAACAAGCTGATCCAAGAGACCGACGTGAAAACTCATCTGCATCGGGGCTTGCCACCTATGCCTCAAACTGCCGAAACGGATAGGCTCGTGTCGATGGCTCAAAACATCTACGGTGAAATTGGCCGCAAGCTTACGATCGAGGGCAGCGGTGGCGCAGCTGACGCCAGCCTTGCTGCGGGTGTGGGCGTACCAACGCTGGATGGCTTTGGCATCGTAGGCGGCAATATCCATACGCCAGAAGAGTACGCCGAGGTGGAAAGCGTCGCGCCGAGACTTTATTTACTGGCAAGGATGATCATGGAGCTGGCGCAGCGTGATAAAGGTTAAGTCTCTCAATGAAAAGGACTTTTCATCGGACGTATACAGCACGTGAGGAACGATAAGGAAGACTGGGCATCCCTTCTTATAGTCCTGTTGCAATCATGCAGGTAGATACTCAAGGCCTACGGCCTCTAAGTCAGAAAGCTCGGCGCCAGACTGCTGAGCCACATCCGATAGGAGGATGAGCGATGGATGATCTGGAACAACGCATACGTCAACGCGCCTACGAAATCTGGGAAGCCGCAGGTCGTCCGGATGGACAGGGATTTGAGCACTGGTTTCAAGCCCAGAGAGAAGTCGACTACGACACCGCAGGGGATCCGCTGTCGGGCGGAATAGAAACCAGCGTGGCGCAGCCCATGCCCAAGCCAAAGCCAAAGCGAAGCCGTACCAAGAAGACAGCCTGACCACAGGTCTTTGCCACTACGTAAAACGGCCAATTCTATTGGCCGTTTTATTTTAGTCGGCCTGAAATGCCTAGAGTGCTATCCACCCTACTCTTATTGGCGTTAGCCGAAAACATGTTCTGTAAGAGTGACTTCGATGAAGTAGCCTTCAGCCTGATCGCGTCATTACGTCATTAATAAATCGGTACACCTCTTTGATTCCGCAAAGGCCGCCTCGCCTGATCAACCAAGCTGCCAAACCGCCTATTCATCATAACATTAGCTCGCCACCACTAGACGTATGAGCGATGTAGGCTATAAATAATCGGGCGATCCCGGTAATAGTCATACCATTATCATGGCTTGCGCTTGAGCTATCTCTGCTGTCGGGCTTGGCGACCCTGCCTTATGAGGTCACCCGTCTTGCAGGGTTCGGCTTGAGGAGCTGCAGTTATGGGCCGTTTTCTTCAGCCTCTAAATCTGTGGCTCACACTGCTCGATAACAACCTGTGTTCTTGCTAATAACAACAACGGAGAAACACCATGGTTCTAGAACTGTGTGCTCAGGTAAGGCGTCTTAAGCGCAACCTTACCAATGCCGCCTGGTTTTCCCTCGCGGTCGCTGTAACAGTATTGATCAACCCGGCCTCCTCTCTGGCGGCAACCCAGTACGACAATCCCATCATTACGCAACGAGCCGATCCGTCTGTTTATAAACATACCGACGGGTATTACTACATGACTTATAGCGTACCGGAGTACAACCGGATCGCACTCAGGCGCGCCAGGACCATTGCCGGTCTTGCAAAGGCCCAGGAACAGGTCATCTGGACCAAGCACGACAGTGGTGAGATGAGTACCCACGTCTGGGCACCCTGGATCGATTACAACAACGGTTCCTGGTACGTCTATTTCGCTGCCGCTCAGGAAGGCACCCCGTTCAATCACCGCATTTATGCACTGTCCAACAATGCAGCCAATCCGGTAACAGGCTCAGGCTGGATCGAGCGTGGTCAGATCAAGACAAACTGGGAATCATTCAGTATCGATACGACTACCTTCGTGCATGCAGGCAAACGTTACATCGTCTGGGCCCAGAAAGATCCGAACATCGAAGGTAACAGCAATCTCTACATTGCCGAGCTGGATGGCCCACTGGCTATTAAAGGCAAACAGGTAATGCTATCGCAACCTGAATACGACTGGGAGAAGGTAGGTTTCTGGGTCAACGAAGCGCCTGCCGTCATGGAGCATAATGGCAAGGTGTTCATTGCCTATTCGGGCAGTGCTACCGATGCGAACTACAACATGGGCCTGCTTTCCGCACCCGCCACGGCGGATCTACTCGATCCTAGCGTATGGACCAAATCACCTGTTCCTGTCTTCAAGAGTAGCGAGCGTAACGGGATCTACGGCACAGGCAGCAATACCTTCACAACCGACCGGGATGGCACCATCCTTCACATCTATAATGCTCGCAACTACAAGGGCATCGTAGGCGATCCGCTGTACGATCCCAACAGGGCCATTTATGTGCAACCGCTCAGCTGGGATTCAAACGGCAATCCGGTTTTCGGTGTCCCGACAGGCGCAGAGAAGCCAGTAACGCTGGTCAATCAGAACAGCAGCAAATGCCTCAATGTGAAAGATGCCAGTCTCGATGCAGGCGTACGGGTCGAACAGGCCTCGTGTGATCAGACGAATGCTCAACGCTGGCACATGATCAATCTGAAAAATGGCTTCTATGAGGTATTGAGTGTCAACAGCGGCAAAGTGTTGACTGCGCAGGAGGCATTCAAGGATTCGCCAATCTCACAGGAGACATGGCAAAACCTTCACACCCAGCAATGGCAGATGCTGCCTAGCGCATCAAACTGGTTCCGCCTGGTCAACCGCTCCAGTGGCAAGGTCTTGGACATACCGGGCTGTAAGGTCAGTGACGGCGTTGATGTTGGCCAGGGACGCTGGATGAAAAATGGTTGTCAGCACTGGTCGGCTATCCCTTAACGTCAACCCTCTGAAATAAGGCACGGACAAGGACGTCCCGCCCTGCACTCCTCTTAACTCTGACCGTTAGTCACCTTGCGCTCAAGCTCTTCTTCCATCAGGCCGATAGTAAGAAGAGATTGATAAAGGAGACATCCATGCCCATCCCAGTAACCGGAGCGACACCCACGGAAGTTATTGAGCGCGCCAGGCAACTAGGCCTCAGCAAATGGCCTATCCGTGCAGGTCGTACCAAAGAGGGTCATTGGGTGCATGTTTACTCTATTACATCTGAAGAGCTCGTTGGGTATATCGATAAGCTGTTAGCACGGCAATGGAAGGTTAAGGCATAAACCTTAGTGCTCCGCTATAGCGTCTCCCTTACCTATTACCCAAATTACAGCTTTATCATTCGTCCAGCCTGATCAGTACAGATCAATCAATACATCTTTTGACCCAGAGCGGCCTTAACTGCGCTTGCTCTTGAGCCCCTCTTAATCTCCATTATCTGTAGCTATCAGTGGATAAGACCTAATGTTGGCTTTGCCATAACCCGGCATCCCTAAAGCCTAATGATTTCACCCAGCAATCTAGGTTTTGTAAAAACAAAGCGGCCTCTGCCACTATAGTTTCAAGCTACGTTCAAACGTGGCGTACAAGACTTCCAGCCTACGCCTTTTCGTTAGCCGCAAAACATCAGCTCGATAGCATTGCTCTGCTTATCCCTTATCCAGTCAGACTATCCAGGCAGTTCCGGCTTCGGTTTGCGCCTCATGTTACGGGGTGTCCCCCAAGAGGGGCATGTGTAGCCGAAGCGGGCTGCATCACGTTTCCAGGCAATACCTCCTATATTCATTTATTTCTATCCTTTCCTCTATCTTCGATTAAATGTTTGAATATATTTAGAGATCTGCTCATCAGCTTCTCCATAAATGTTGTCTGAGGGGGTTGAGGTCATGAATTTCCCTCTTCTTTACTCTTTAGGTAACTATGGATAATGCATCTGTCGTTAATGCGTCTTCGTTAATAATTTGAGGTCAAGCACGTGAGCCAACTGGTGCGTCTAAAGAGTGGTATTGAAGGGCTCGATGCTCTGCTTAAGGGTGGCTTTGTTTCAGGCTCCTCCTATCTGATTCAGGGCAGGCCTGGGTCAGGCAAGACCATTTTGGCAAGCCAGATTGCCTTCAATTACATCCGCACAGGTGGTCAAGCTGTATTCGCAACGCTCCTCTCTGAATCGCATGATCGGCTGTTTAGTTTCCTCTCTACCCTGGCCTTCTTTGATGAATCTCAGGTCGGGGACAACATCAAATACCTTAGTGCCTTCGATACGCTGGAAAGCGAGGGGCTTGATGCCGTTATCAAGCTGTTACGTAAAGAGATCATTCGTAATAAGGCAACACTGCTGGTTGTAGATGGCTTGCTTAATGCCAGAAGCCAAGCCGACACGCCTCTGGACACAAAAAAGTTCATTGCAGAACTGCAGGCGCATGCTGCATTTGCAGGTTGCACTCTACTCTTTTTGACTAGCGCAACCATGGACGAAGGTAGCCCTGAGTTGACCATGGTTGACGGGATGATCTCGCTTGAAGAACAAGGGGTAGGCGTGCGCTCTATACGCAGGATGACCGTACGCAAATCCAGAGGCTCCGGAGCCATTGCAGGGCAGCATGAGTACCAGATCAGCGATCAAGGTATTATTGTATACCCAAGGCTTGAGGCCTTACTTAATACCCCTACAGGTGCTTTGAAAACGAGTAAGGACAAGATCCCGTCCGGCATACATGCGCTTGATGATGCGTTATTTGGCGGACTATGCAAGTCATCGGTCTCGCTCATTCTTGGCCCATCGGGCTCTGGCAAAACGGTCACGGGCTTGAACTTTATCCTGGAGTCCACGCCTGCAGAACCTGGTCTTATCCTTGGCTTTTACGAGACGCCAGAACAGCTGGATTTGAAAGCTGCGGCCTTGGATCTTGACCTTCAGTCGCTCATAGAACAGGAAGCCGTCCGTACACATTGGCAGCCGACAACAGAATTAAGGCTTGATAGTGTTGGCTATAGCCTGATCGATATGGTCCGCGAGCACCGAATCAAGCGGGTTTTTATCGATAGTGTCGCAGCAATGGCTCGATCCGCCAGCGAACAAAACCGTCTTGTTGAGTTTTTTAGTGCCCTGTTCAACGAATTAAGAGCTATGGACGTAACGGTATGGAGCACTTGGGAGATACAGGAAATTCTAGAGTCCGATATCACTACTCCAGCCCCTCAACTATGTAGCCTCGTTGATAATGTCTTCTTGCTGCGATTTGAAGAAAAGAAAAAAGAGCTTACAAGCCTTTTTTCAATAGTGAAGGTTCGAAATAGCCCCTTTGATCGCACCCGGAAGCAGGTAGTAATTGGTAAGGGAGGTCTAACACTGATTCATCCAATGAAAAAACAGAAGAGAAAGGAGGACATCGCAGCCTCTTCAACCTCTAGTCATTAATCGCGTCTGCAGAGGACAGCCAAAGCATGACGACGATTATGGTAGTGGATGATGAGTTTCTGATAACCGATATCCTAGGCCTTGCCTTGGAGGATGTAGGCTATCGAGTGTTGAAAGCCAGCAATGATAAGAAAGCCATCGAACTATTCACCCGTGAAATCCCAACGCTGGTAATTACCGATTTCATGATGCCTTCAATGACCGGGCTTGAGCTAGCGCAGGCTATAAAGCTCAGGGACGATACCGCTCACATCCCAATTATCTTGATGACAGGTGCCCAAGCGCACGTCGCTCAGCAGAATAATTATTTATTCGCCCAGATTCTGGGTAAACCCTTTGACATGGACACGTTATTGGATGCCATAAGAAAGCTCATAGGCACACCTGAAGATCAATAGCCGGTAGGCCCCAGGGTGTAGAGGTAAACCATCAGGCTATAAATGCTCTGCCTGGTAAAGGAATCAGGGAAGATAGACAGGATCGGCTTGATCAAGGGCAAAGCGGGATACTGTGTCAGCTCGTCAAGCTGCCGATCCTGAGCTGATGGGTACAGCTAACACTGATTTCAGCCTTCATCTACATTACACAGCAGTTTCCCAAGACCCTGATGCGGTCCTTCCTCTGGCCTGCATGAATAATGAATTTAGCCTCACGTCCGCCGACCCGCGATATTCGAAAAGTTAAGGCAGCAGTTCATACGGTAAGAGTCAGCAACCCTGCATTTATCTTCTGTAAAACGCTAACGCTGTTTGATATGTCTGTTTTATGAGCGCGCGCCGTAATAGGCATCAGAAACTGACCTTGATTACATCGTTGCTTTCACGCGCGTCTACAGGGTACATCTCTTAGCAGGAAGGCCTTCACTGTGCGGATAACGCTCTCGCTTCGAATGGAGACGTTCTCAAGCAACAAATCGAAGTGTTCACGCTCCATTAATCATGGCCTTAGATGAGCTAACGTGCGCGTCCGCATTGAATACTCCTGATGATTTGAATGGTGACTGAAGCCGTTTGATCCTTGGCTCAATAGTTCCTTTTTACTCTACCCGCAAAACCATCCACACCTGGAAGCTGCCCGATTTCATGTCAATAACTGAATCCTCCGTTCGATTCCGTCCGATGATCACGACGGACCTCATACGTGCCCATGAACTCTCGCGTGCATTGCGCTGGCCCCACCGTTTGCAGGATTGGCAATGGATGCATCAAATCAGCCAGGGGGTAATAGCAGAAGACTCTGCCGGTCTGCTCGGTACTGCCCTTTGTTTTCTTCAGGGTGATTACGCCAGCGTGGGCCTTGTCATCATTGCAGCAGAACGACAAGGTCAGGGATTGGGCCGGAAATTACTAGATCAGACCCTGGTTCAGGTCCAGGCGCGCACTCCTATCCTGGTCGCTACACCCAGAGGCGCTCCGCTTTATGCAAGCCAAGGCTTCACTACCTACGAACACATTCTTCAGCACCAAGCGGCCAGCGCACCCTCTTTACCCGATTATGAACCACCGACCGGACATGTGTTGCAGGCAGTTAACCCACAGGATTTTCAGCACCTGCTTGAGCTGGGCTCCGCCGCTACTGGAATGGATCGCACACGGGTAATTTCCGCTTTATTGGAAATCAGCCAGAGCGTGATGGGTATGAAGCGTGATCAGCAATGGGTTGGCTTTGCCCTGCTAAGACCGTTTGGTCACGGCCTGGCAATAGGTCCTGTCGTGGCGGAATCAATCGAGGAGGCGAAAGCCATGATCGCGACCCTGCTGTCTCAAGCAGCCGGGCAGTTTATCCGCCTGGATGTTACGCAGCGCAGCGGGCTGAGCGACTGGCTGAGCGAAATAGGCATCCCTCAAGTGGATGACGTCGCCCAAATGGTCAAAGGTACTCCTCCATTACCTTACGGGAACGCAGTGCAAATGGCCTTGGCTACTCAAGCGCTATGTTAGCCTTTTGCACTAGCGGACCACATAAGCGTAGTCCGGTAGGCGAGCCGTTTTACTCTTTGAATTTCTTTGGCTTCCAGTCGGGGAAGATGAGGTCCAACGTAAATGTCCTCAACTGCCCAGTGGTAAGCTGCCGCCGCTGTGGGTCCCACAACGCTGCGCCCGGTCCATAATTGCGCCCCTCGAAGAAGCGAGAGTCCTGCGGATAGAACCAGATGGTGTTGCCATCCTTGTCCTTGCCCGACATCTTGTCCCAGCCGTAGATGTGATCATCCATATAAGACTTGATAAAGACTGACTGACCGATTGCATTCGGGTCAGCGTAACGGCCATCCTCAAATGTCGTAGTAGGATGCCAGGGACGTCCCAATGCGAAACTGCGAGCAGGCACCCCCATCTCTTTCACAATACGACTTTGCAGGAAGATCAGCCCGTAGGGAGACTTGATATCGGTACTGGGCGCGGTGAGATAGCCATAAGGCGGTGCTATATCGGTACGGCGTCGAGCAACGATGTCGCAGTGATCGAACACACTGATCCCTGATCCGAAAATGAAATCAACATGCCCTGTGATCTTGCTTTGAGTGAAATAGCTGCGGCTACCGGTTTTGCTATAAAACGTATCCTGATATCCCTCCAGTCTCACATTGTGAAAACGCGCGCGATCACTGTTACTGTCCAGCAGCAGCGCCACCGCCTGGGTATCCTTTACCTTGGTAGGATCAGTAGCCAGCTTGGCCGCATTGGCCGGAAAGTCGAAACTGTTTCGAATGGTCAGATTGCGCGCTGTAAAATCAGGCGCGTTCACACTCACGGTGCTGCTGCCTGACGTACCATATTTCTGTCCCTTCTCATCGAGCATGCCCGCGTACACACCGGCACTGATGATGGTCTTGTCCCGCTGCTCGCCTATCAAGGTGATATTAGGGCGAGTGATGCTCAAGCGCTCCTCATAGGTTCCTTTTTCAGGAAAATGACATAGGGCGACTGGTCTGATGGGGCCGCCTTGATGGCCGCATTAATGGATGTGAATGTGTTGGGTTGCGCCGTTGGTGACACCACCGCCTGGTACTGCACTGCCAATGCCGTCTGGCTGATACATACAAGGCTGACAGTGCCCAAGAGCATGGTGCTGCGTAATAGGGAAGGCATGGACATTGTTGTTATTCCTTCTTATTTGAGTTTTGCAGCCAGCTCAACCAGTGCCGGTTGCTGCGCGATGCCTTCGGCTACTATACCGGCAACCGCCTCGGCGCCCTTCTGCTGGAAGTGGGTACGATCAGGATTATCCAACGTTCCGGAAGTCTGGGTTTTGTAATAGGGATAGCGTGGGTCGTTGGGATCAACCGCAAGCCAATAGGACTTCCAGTCGTCTCGGTGCTGATTGACGAAGTCGATAGTCTTCCGCTCGAGGTCAATGAATGGAATTCGATTGTCCGCAGCCGTTTTGCGAATGGTGGCCGCGTAATCACCTACATAGGCATAGCCGTTTTCGCTGTTCTGCTTGGTCCAGTGGGAACTGCCAACCGGTGTAGTATCACCATTTTCGAAAGCGGGTTTACGCTCTGCAGTCATCACCCGTGTGGTAGGCGTCATAATGATGGGTCTGGCTCCTTGCCGACGCGCCAATGCAATGTAGCGCTCCAAGGAGTTCTGGAATGACAGCTGCGGTTGGCCTTCAGGATATTGCTTGTTGCCATTACTGTCATTGGGATAGGTACACAGGTTTTTCACATCTGCCGCACCACGCACCGGTTTGGCACTATTACAGTTTTGGTCGTTGTGCCCATGGGCGATGAATACATAGTCACCTGCCTTCATGAAGCGCGCCATCTGTTGATACCAACCCTCGTTATAGAAATCGCGACTCGATCGCCCTGCCCGCGCTCCGTTGAGTACGGCAACACCGCTATCGTTCCGAAAGCGTTCCTGGAAGACCTGCCCCCATCCCATCCTGGGTAGTCGGCTTTCCTCATAGGTTGCTGCGGTGGAATCACTCACAATCAGGATGCGCACCTTAGCGCTCTTGATAGCCTCCAGCTCACCCTTTGCACGCAGGTAGTCGAAGCGCTCATAGCTGCTGGTGTCATGCGTCGTGCTGACATCGCTGAAGCCTAGAATAGGGCGAAAGCGAATATCAGTCAGAATGGTTCCGCTCGCCTCACCGCTGTCATTGTGATAACCCCGGTTGTGATTAATCACCTGGAGCAACGCCGCTGCTCCTTTTCCGTCGTCACGCAGGGGGGTGGTAATAGGGTTGTACCGATCTACATGGCTAACGCCTGCTTGAGTCAGTGCTTGCGAAAGGCCTGCCCTCATCGCATTAAGCGGAGCAGTTAGAAACTCCTCGCGCATTTGCCCCGCATTACCACTTTCCACCCACTGTTGAGGACCGATGTACCCAAGCTTCTGGGCGATTTCGGAAACAATCCGATCTGTAAGTGGTGTGATATTGACCGTTGTATTTCCATTACGTGGGAGCGCTGTCACTACCGAGGCCATACAACGCGTTCGAGGTTTATCGTTGTAGCGGCAATTTTGCGTAATGTGTCCGTCGCGCGGTGTAAGATCGGTAGCGGATACCAGTAACGGCGGCGTCAGTGTTGAGGCTTCCAGGCGCCAATGCCCCTTGCGGTCCGTCAAAGCAGTCTTTTGCTTTCCCCACTTATCAATCACTGTGACTTTGGCATTGGTCAAAGGCGCATCGGCCATGACCACTCCATTCAAGAACGTTGCTCCCTGAGCGAATCCTGCACCAGCTAGCAGCAAACACCCCATCAGAGCCGAGCCTTTCATACGCATGCGAATACTCCTCAGTAACTCGACAGCATCCAGAGCTGTACAAGCGAACCGTTGTAAATTCAGTACCGTTAAATGCTCCGAGAGCACGCGCCTATGAGCTGAAGGCGTTAACCTGCTTGACGGAAGAAAAAACAGCCATGTGCCGGGTGACCAAGCAGTAATGCATTGCTGAAACTAGAGAGCGGGTAAGAAGAATCATGCTAGTCCTTTGTTGTTGTTAAGACTTGTTTACTAGCTGGTCTGTTTGTCCACCAGCCAAGTATCAACACTGCCAGCTATGCAAGGGTCTAAATCATTAACTAGATTAACTATAAAAGAAGGCCTGAAGATTTACTTTCATCAAACAGCCTTCATCTGTACGTCGTCATACAACAAGATCAGTATTTTTTGGCAATTCCGTTTTGTCAAGGGAGTCCACCCACTCCTTTTGAGAATAACCATCGAAGTCGAGGGTTATAGTGGCGCTTTAGCCTCAAATAGCCTTATAGCAGCTAAAGGTTATAAAATTGGCTGTCTGTACTTAGCTGCTCAGGAAGCCGCTCGTTCACAAACCGAGGGAATAGCTTCTTAGCTGTTGTCATACCACACAAATAAATTATGATGGGCTCAAGGTGGCGCTCTAAACCCTCTCGTTCATAACAATAAGGATAAATCTATGAGCATCGAACCCCCTGCAGCCTTGTCACGCTCAATGAAAAAACAGATTCTGACCATAACAGCGTTAACCTTGGGGTTAACCGTGACCGCGTTACCCTGCTTCGCACTTGATGCGCCGGTTAACGTACAGGTTCCTACACTAGCCTACGATGAGAGCCAGATTGTTCTGGTGTGGGAAAAGCCTGCAAATCCGCAGGATATCCGTGACTATAATGTCTACCTGAACGGTAAATTTCTTGGCAGCGCCACCGCCAATAACAATCGCGTCTCACCTGCCAAGCCTTACATTAATCGTTTTTATGAAGAAGACACAGACGGCTTCCACCACCGTATTACCATCCACAGCTTCACGGCAACGGGTCTGAAGGCAGACACTGAATACCGTTTCACGGTGCGTGCTGTAGATGCTTATGGCAATGAATCCGCTGACAGCAAAGCAGTAGTCCAGCGTACCAGCCGTCTACCCAAAGTGTTCAATGTCGTTCGATACGGCGCTAAAGGAGATGGCAAGACTGTTAACACACATGCCATCCAAGCCGCTATTGATGCTTGCACACCTGGATGCAAGGTGCTCATTCCTGCCGGGACGTTCAAGACTGGTGCACTTTACCTGAAGAGCAACATGACGCTCGAAATTGGACGTGGCGCAACGCTTCTCGGCTCAGAGCGCGGGGAAGACTATCCAGCGAAGGGATATATTCAGTACCCCTACTCCACCACCATCCGTCCCGCCTCCCTTATCAACGCGCTACCCCGAGACCCCTACACGGAAGAGCATTTCGAAAACATCCGTATCGTAGGTAAAGGGATTATCAATGGCAATGGCTGGAAGCGTCTGGAAGACGACACTGATGAGCTGGGACGAGCCTTGCCAGTTTACGTCGCAAGCAATAACACACGCTATATGCAAGACGGCATTCTTGCCAAGGACCAAGTCCAGAGAGCAGTGGCGTCGGGTATGAACGTCAAGGATGCGTACGGCCAAATGCGGTCATCCCTAATCACGCTGCGCAACGTCCGTAACGTATTCTATGGTGACTTTACTGTACTCAATCCAGCCTACCACGGCATCATGAACTTAGAGACGGAAAATGTGGTGATGGCCAACACCACACACAAGACATACGATGCCAATAACGGTGATGGTATTGAATTTGCCAACAGCCGAGGTGCCATGGTTTTCAATAACTTTTTCGAGACGGGTGATGACTGCGTCAACTTCGCAGCAGGGACTGGGGCTGATGCCATTAAACAGAAGCCACAGGAAAATGTCTGGGTCTTCAATAACTACTTTCGTCACGGCCACGGCATGATCGTTGCTGGCAGCCACACCGGGGCATGGATACAGAATATCCTGGCCGAGGATAATGTCTCAGACAGGACCGATGTCGGGCTGCGCATGAAAAGTACCAACTTCATGGGCGGCGGTGTCAGAAATGTCATCTTTCGCGACTCCGCCATTCGTAATAGCGCCAAGCAAGGCTTTATATTCACCTTGGACTATAACGATCCTAACGCCATCCTGGACTACAAGCGCTCGGATATCTCCGGCAAATTTCAGGATATTAAGGTCAGCAACGTTACCGTGGAGAATCCTGTCTCTGCAGCCTTGGAGATCAAGGGCGACAGCGCGCATGATGCTTTCCATGAACGCTTCGAATTTGCCAAGGTAAGTTTCAAAGGAACAGCACCTGCCACTATCAATGGTCTTCGAAACTCGAGCTTTAGAGATATTACCTTTGAAGGAACCGCAAAAAACCCTTGGTCGATTACGAACAGTGCAGACCTAAGCTTTACGCACGTGGTACCACAACCGCTTCAATAATGAACACTCCGGCGCTCTCGTGAGCGCTGGAGCCACAATTTGCCGTTGGATAATGGTAATCATGTTTGGCAGCAGACATCATTTGGTTGATTAGATTGTTGCCAAACTGCTCAAAGAAGACGAAGTAAGAGAGGATACTACCCTAACGTATTCGATACCTTAACGCACCAGTGTCTTTCTTACTTGATTCAAGCAATAAAGACAGGACTGGGAAGCCTGCGTTTAGTGTATTGCCTGCTCCCTGCAAAATACATTTCATAAAAAAGCCCGCTAAAGCGGGCTCTTTTTAGCGCTCAGAAAGAGCAAATTCAGTAAGGCTAAACGTCGGAATGCCTGCTTCCTGTAAACGCTTAGAACCTTGCAATTCTGGCAAATCTACAATAGCAGCTGCTTCAAACACATTAGCCCCCATGCGGCGAATCAGGTTTGCCGCAGCAACAAGAGTCCCACCTGTTGCAATAAGGTCATCTACCAGCAGTACAGTGTCTCCTTGCGACAAGCTGTCTTTATGAACCTCAATGACGGAATCACCGTATTCAGTTGTATAGGTCTCGGTAAGCAACTCGGCAGGAAGCTTTCCTTTTTTACGGAAAAGAATTAATGGCTTATTAAGTGCGTAAGCCAATATGGGGCCAATCAAAAAGCCCCTGGCATCCAACGCTCCCACATGCGTGAACTCAGCCTCAACATAGCGCTGAATCAAACTGTCCACAGTCATTCTTAAGGCACGTGGCGATTGAAACAACGGGGTAATATCCCGAAAAATCACACCCGGCTTAGGAAAATCAGGTACAGCACGGATATAAGATTTCAGGTTAGAGGCATCGCAGCTCATAACAACACTCAGGTACAAAATTGGCGAAAAGACAGTATAACTGGACTAGGCTGGTTTGCCGAATAGAGATGCGTCGCTAGATAAACTGTTCCAGCTCCGCAAACCTATTTTATCCGCGCAAAAGCAAAACCCCCGGG
>NZ_DEYV01000046.1:0-68870 GCF_002364655.1 Pseudomonas sp. UBA3149 | reverse complement strand
GGCGCGCTGATGCAGCAGGGCTTCAAGGTCGAGGTCGGGCCGTTCGCTGACCAGCTCAAGGTCAAAGCGAAAGGGCTGGCTGATCGACTCCTGCCCCGTAAAACTCAGGACTTGGAAGTCGGTATCAACGCCATCCAGAACCAAAGAAAAATGCGTTTCGTTGGCTGCGAAAAACACAGGCGCCTCCTTGCGTCTGATAGGGAGCGAATCATGTGATCTAGTCGGCTTTTACTCAAGCCCGCCGCTCAACGAAACAGTGATTGCTTCACGTTTCTTGAGCAGCAGCCGACATAAGTCAGCGTTGTGGCTACGAACGGTCTAGGCGGATTGGCGAAGACCCAGCCAGCGACCCAAGGTAGAGGCCTGTTTAACATGGCGAAAACCCTCCAGCAGACCATTAGCATCGACCTGACGATCGGGTTCTGCGAACTGCAGCCCCGTTCGCAACGCTTGCCAGCACGGCTTTGGTAGTTGGGCTGGAGGTGTGAGTTCTATTTGCATGGCACGTGCCTGTTTCGCACTGAGGCGCCGATAGGGATGCTGACCAGTGGCCAATTCATACAGGACACAGGAAACGGCATATACGTCAGCCGAGGGCGTCAACGGTGCTCCATCCAACAGTTCAAGGGAGGCATAACGTGGTGTCCAGGCGGTAAAGCGGCTTCGCGAGAGGCGGGGCAGGCCGGGCAGCACGCCTTCTACCGGCTGACCAAGACCGAAGTCGAATAGGCGAAGGCCGTCTTCGGCCAGGATGACATTGCTTGGCTTGATATCACCATGCAGAACTCCCTGACTATGGGCAAAGGCCAATGCCTCCAATAGCGGAATGGCAATGTCTCGCAGCGCCTCCCAGCCCAGGCCTTGTGGGTGATCACACAGCAACTTGTCCAAGGTCAGACCCCGGAGCATTTCCAGCGTTATGTAGGCACGCTCGCTTTCCCGATCGATATCAAAGCCATGCAGGCGAACAATATGGGGATGACGGAGGCGGGTTGTCAGGGCGAACTCACTGTAGAGCAATGCACTGGCATCGGGATATTCCGCAAAGTCCTCGCTCAACGTTTTGATGGCTACAAAGGGTTCGGGGTCGCCGTACTGTTCGCGCATCAGGTCGCGTGCGCGGTAAACCGCGCCCATACCGCCTACACCTAATAGGCGCTCCAGTTTGTAGCGTCCGCTGAGCACGTCGGGTAACGGCTTTACGCCGTGAGCCCTGGGCAGGGTCTCCGATGTGGAAGGGGTTTTGTTGGCGAAGGCGAAATAGGTCAGCTCGTCTTCGGCAGCTGCCGCGTTGAGTTCGTCCATGAGGTACATCCTTACTCCTGTCGACGGATGACGATGGCGGTCAGGTTGTCGCGTGCGGGGCCTAGCAAGGCGGTATCGAAAAGCCGCTCTAGGGCAACCTGGGCAGACGGCAGGGACAGCGCCGCACCGATCGCGTACTGACTGACTCCTTTGTACAGGCCATCACTGCAGAGAAGCATACTGTCGCCCGGCATCAAGTTGAATTCAAGAATGTCGAGCGCCAGCGTTTCATTGGCGCCTATCGCCTGGGTCAGCGCATGGGCTGCGGGATGGCGAGCAGCCTGCTCAGGTGTCAGTTTTTCTTCATCGATCATCCGCTGTCGTACCGAATGATCCTTGGTAAGTTGATAGAGCCTACCGCTACGCCAGAGATAACATCGGCTATCACCCGCCCAGACGCAGGCCGCACGCTCTTCTTCGCACAGCAAGACGACTACCGTACTTCCAATAATGGTGTCCGTCTGGTCGGCCATGACCGTGAGCTCCTGGTTCAGTCGCCGGTTGAGCCAATGAAGGCACTGGCGGATCTGTTGCAGGCGTTCATCGAAGCCTGCGCCTACGGGGAGCTCTGCCAGGCTTTCGATAATGAGGCGGCTGGCCAGATCACCTTGACTATGACCGCCCATGCCATCTGCAACAGCCCAGAGACCTTGCTCAGGGCTGTCCAGAAAGGCATCTTCGTTACGCGCTCGTACCTTGCCGGCATCGGTACGGGCTGCGCTGCGCCAACGCGTGGCAACGTCACTCATTTAGAGTGACGCCGGCAGTTTGAAGCCGCGCAGGTTGCCTACGTCGAACGGATTCGGCGAGCGCTGGCTGAGCAGCAGATAGCTGGCATGCAGACCTTCCAGATCTGCCTTGACCATGAGGGCGTCCCGGCTGCCGTTCTGCTCAATCTTCATGGCATCCAGCATACGGAACAGGGACCAGGGACCGCTGTTCTGCTCGACACCCACACGGCGACCATTGAGCTCCTCCAGCACGAGGCTGACGCGGCTCTCATCATTCTCGGCGGGCCAACGGAACGCTGTCTGCACGATCGGGCCATGACGGTATTCCATCTGGTTGTTACCGATGCGCAGGTTGGCACGGGTCAGACTGGAATCCAGTGAGTAGGGCTCAAGCTTGAACATGACCTGCGGCTCCGCCGGATTCTCGGCAAAGAAGCTGCGGCGAATCGTCTGGACCCGACCCATCTGAGCGAGGAACTCGCGGGACAGCGGCAGGCTGTGCCCGTCGATGCTACGCAGACGGTAGTTGCCGGAATCACCACTGACGAAAGGCTTCAGGTAGCTGTCAAAGAATTTGTCCGCAACGCCCTGCATTTTGAAGAACTCACGGAAGTCCGCAATGGCTACGTCGCTCTCGCTGTCAGCTTTGAAGGGATACCGCTTGTTCAAGGCGTTGTTATAGAACGAGTACATCTCGCTCTGGTAGCGCTGGTTCAGGTAGTCATAGGCATCGTTAAGCACCATCATCCAGCTGTCGTCCGCCAGCAGGCTCAGCCAGTTGTTTACCGGCTGCGGCAAGCGATTGGCCGCGTTGCGCAGGCTGTTGATGGCATCACGTTGACCAGCCATGCGATCACGCGCCATTTCAAAGGCGGCCTGCTCGGGGGCACTGGCATGGGCAAGCCCTGCCATTTGCAGCTGAAGGTCGTTCAGTGCAGCCATGACCGGAACCATATCGGCCGCTGGGCCGCCGTTATCGTCCAGCAGGCGATGCAGTGGCTCGAAGCGTTTCTGCAGCGCTTTCTTGGCCGTATCCGGCAGGTTCTTGGCTAGCGCGTCGCCCGCCTTATCGGCAGCCGCGCTGGCCAGTGCAGCGGCCTTGGCTAGCTTCGCATTACCTTTTGGTGCAGCCTCCGCAAGGGCAGCCGCCGCATCGTTGCCGCCAGACTGGAAGCGGGTGTTGTCGCGGATCTCATTGAGTACTTGCAACAGCGGTGAGTTGGAAGCTGTCAGCGCCGAGAGCTGCATGGCACCCTGATTCGCATCGCCAATCGGAGCCAGTACCAGCTGAGTAACTGCTTCGCTCCAATAGTTGGCGTAGTCGTTGAAGTACAGCTGTTCCAGCTCAACCATCAGGCGCTTAAGGTCCATACCGGAGAGACCGTCGCTTTCGCCCAGCACCCAGTTGTCTTCAATGATATTGCGGACCAGGTTGATGCCTTGGGTCGTAAATGTCTGCTCGTAACCTTTCTGCGTGTAGAAGCCGGGAATAGCATAGTCTGCACCGCCGTACACGGCACCCTGCGGACCCAGGTGTTGGCTGAAGCGGTATGCCGGCAGGCTGCTCGCCTGATCACGCAACATGCGGTACACCACGTTGGCCAGTGATTCGCTACGCAGGATCTGACGGGCCTGGGCAACGAGTGCATCGTTTAGCGGATA
Organism: Pseudomonas sp. UBA3149; assembly: GCF_002364655.1. Classification (NCBI taxonomy): domain Bacteria; kingdom Pseudomonadati; phylum Pseudomonadota; class Gammaproteobacteria; order Pseudomonadales; family Pseudomonadaceae; genus Pseudomonas; species Pseudomonas sp. UBA3149. Next base: position 65,172 of record NZ_DEYV01000046.1, on the reverse strand, counting down.
GCGGGTAAAGGATTGCTCCAGGAGGCGGGCAAAGTGGGAGTTGAGCCCATTCTGGACCACGGTGTCGACGCTGTAGCGGGTCGACCAGTCAGCTGCTACCCAATCCTTCAGGAATCCATTGTCGCGCCGTTCTTCCAGGTTCAGCATCAGGTAGGCGCGCAGACTGCCTAGCAGGCGTTCGCGGTCGTTGAGGTTGGCATGGATCTGCTCTTCCAGCTGGCGCGCCACACGGGGCAGCAACTGATCTACCAGTTCCTGATGATAGGCCTGTTGCAGGGTTGGACGAGCCTTATTGCCCTGATACAGACCGCTGCGTTCATGCAGTGCTACATCGCTGGCAGCTGGAAAGACATTGGCTGCGGCATAGGCGCTATCCAGGGATTTCAGCGCTGCCATGGCATCATCGGAGGGTGTCAGCGTCTTGTGCTGATCATTCAGCTGCTGACCCAGGGTACGCAACTGTTCGAGACGGTCATGGTTTGCACTGAATCCTGTGGCCCACAGTACACCGAACAGGCCCAGGCAGGCGGCAGCGCCTGCATAGAGGCCGCGCTGGCCCCAACTGATACGCGACGTTTCACGCTGATCCAGACCTGCCAGGTCGGCTTCCGGGAAGATGACGCGACTGAGCAGCTGGTGGATAAAGCGAGAGTGGCCGGTGCGATAGGTCGGCAGGGCATTACTGGGCAGGCCCAGGTTACGGCCGATGTTCATTGTGCTGGGGTCGAGGCTGTTGACCAGCTGTGGAGCGCTGGTGAGGTAGAAGCCACGTAGCTGGCTGGCACGCTGATAACGGTTTCCAGAAAACGCCAATTCGACGAACAGGCACAGACGCTCACCGATCAGTGCCAATTGGTGAGGAAAGTCGAGGATACGACCACGGCGCAGGATATCGCGCTCCTGGTGGATACGCTGAATGACCTGCGTATTCAGACGGCGCAGCAGTTCTTCGAACTCCTGGCGAACCACTGCCGCGTCTGTAGCATTTTGTTCCTTGCGGAAGCTGGTACCAAAGACCTGCTCGCTTTCCTCACGGGACAACTGGTCGAAAAACTCTTCAAAGCCCAGTACCTGGTCTGCTTTGCTCAGGACAAGGTATACCGGAACGTCGACCTTCAGCTGCTGATGGATGTCGTGCAGGCGAGCACGAATCTGGCGAGCCAGGGTTTCCAGTTCGATTTCGGTACCATTGAGCAACTGATCGACCGGTACGGTAACCAGTACGCCATTGAGCGGGCGTGCGCGACGGCGGCGACGCAACAGCGTCAGCAGCATTTGCCAGGTGCTGGCATCTACAGCGGCATCCGGCTGGCTGAGGTAGCGGCCTGCGGTATCGACCAGGACACCGTGATCGGCAAAGTACCAGTCGCAGTGGCGGGTGCCGCCGACATCCTTGGTCAGGCGGTTGGCGTCACGGTTAAGCGGAAACTCAAGACCAGAGAAATCCAGAAGGGAGGTCTTGCCACTGCCTTGAGGGCCGATCACCAGATACCACGGCAACTCCTGTTTCCAGCGTTCGCTGCGGGCGCGGTACAGGCTGGAGCTTTTCAGCGTTTGCAATGCATCCTTGAAACGACTGCGCAGCTCCTGTTGCTCTTCAGTGATCTGCTCGTGGCGACGCAGGCGCTCCTGGCCATCCTCGGTCTCGAGGGCACGCTTTTTACGCACGCCGCTGCGCCAGCTGACGAATACAATGAAGAGGCCCCAGCAGAGGAATAGGGCACTGAGAGTGACGAGCCGCGTGGTAGCCGGTGCCCAGAATTTATGATCGGCAACGGCCAGCAACGGGCCGACAAACCAGACCAATAGAGCCAGAACCAAAACCAGGGTCAGACTCCAGACCCAGGTCTTACGGAAAATAACCGCCAGATTGCGGAAGAACTGTTTCATTGCGCAAACATCCCTGTCGTCACGTATTTGGCTCGGCCATCTTGGCCGTAGTCAGCTGCTCGTATGGCTGCAGCACGCTTTCGCGTTGTTCGCCCAATACCCAGGCGAAGCCACCGTATAACACACCCAGGCACATCAGGGTGAACAAGGCGACCAACCACCATGGAACAATGCGTACAAGGCTGCGGCGACCATCCTGCAAACCTTGCCAGTGGGGCGACAGCTCACGGGGAATATCGCCACGCAGCTGACGAATCTGCCGGTAAACGCTGTCGCGGATCGCTTCAAGTTCCAGCATGCCGCGGGGCAGGACCCGATACTTGCCCTCAAAACCCAATGCAAGACACAGGTACATGAGTTCAAGCATCTGGAGATGTTTGACGGGGTTGCGCGTCAGACGCTCCAGCAACTGGAAAAACTTCTCGCCACCAAAGGTCTCGTTGTGAAAGGTGCTCAGAAGGCTCATTTGAGACCATTCGCTTTCATTGCCCCACGGTGTTGTGACTACGGCTTCGTCGATGACGGTGCACAGCACATAACGCGCTGCCATGACCTGGCCGCTTTCAGCGCCTTCGCCAAAGGCTCGATGCTCGAACAGTTTGATGGCCGTCGTAAGGCGCTCTTTCAGGGCGTACAGGTCTTCGGCGTGATAGCTGTGCTTTAACTGAACTACTTCGGACAGCAGGCCGGAGGCGGCAGCAATTAGCGGGTTCACACTCAAGTTGAAGCTTTCCGCCGGACGCAGGCGGGCCGCATAAATCATCCGTTCTTCCAGCTGCTCAACGCGAGGCGAGTCGGCAAAATCGGTTAACGGATTGTGGGCCGAGCTCGCCGTACCCTGGCGGCTCAGCACAACGGTTTTATCATCCTGACCGTAATCGTGATCCTTGATCATCGTCAGCTCCTGACTGCCCAGAATTTGAGTTCGAGCCCGGGGAAATCACCGGACACGTGAATGGCGAAGCCGCCCGACTGCTCCAGTTGCGCCTGTTCGTCGGCGCTGAGTTCGAGGGCGAAGTAGGTTTTGCCGGAATGGAACGGAATCTGCCGCGGCGCAACGGGCATGGGCTTGATCCGGATGCCGGGCAGGTGCAGGTTGACCAGCTGGCGGATACGCTCGACCGGGCCGATCTTCAGATGAGCCGGCAGGCGCTGGCGTAGCTCTTCCGAGTCGCACTGCGCACTGGCCGCCAGCACGAAGGAGGCGGAGGTGATGAGACTGTGGTCGTGCAGTGGCGATACCTGAATGCCGTACTGACGTTGTTGCAGGATCAGTTCGACCGCATGCTGCTCCAGCACCATCGACAGGACATGGCGCAGCGAATCCATCAGCTTGCGAAAGCTCTGGGCCTGATCGCTGTGCTGATAGCGGTTATCCAGACGCGGGCGCTTGGTTTCGTTGGAGAAGGTGGCCAGTTCGCCTAGAAGACCGAGCAGTTCGCGGAAGATCAGTTCGGGATGCAGCTGCTCAAGCGTGAGGTAGTGGCGCAGGGTTGGCTCGTAGCGGTTGATCAGCTGAAGCATCATGAAGTCGCCTACTTCCGCGGTGCCTACCTTGCCGGTGGCGCGGATACGCTCGGCCAGGATATCGCCCCGGTGGGCCAGCATGCTGATGACTTCCTTCAGGCAGGACAACAGGTAGTCCGAAGCATGAACATGAAGATAGGTGGGGGTGAAGTCGCCATCCAGGCTGATGACGCCATCCGGCGTTGTGTCCAGCACTTCGCAGACCTTGAGCTTGACGAAGGCTTCGTCATTGGATCGCTCGCCGAGCAGTAGCTTGAAATCCGGGCGGCCGCAGCTGACCTGACTGATAATGCTCTCGCCAGCGTTCGAGTCAGCCACTTCCGCCTCATAGGCGCGGTAGCGAGCCAACACATCCTTCTGCTCGGGACGGCGTGTCTCGACATGGTTGCCCGTGACCAGCGGCAGGGCTAGATACACAGAGGTGCTGCTGGTATTGGCGGGAATGTCCAGTGCCAGGGGCTCGCCCTCACTGGTCAGCTCAAACAGCGTGCCATCCGGCAGAACGCCGGAAGCCTGACTGATCACGAGTTTGCCCATGCTCAGAAACTGGCGATCAATGACCAGATTGAAGAAACCCCAGGCATAGCTGCCCAGTTGGCGTGTACGTGCCTTCAATTGATCATCGTGATACCGATCGCTTTGCTGGAAGTGCTGTGGGCGCAGCAGCATACCTTCCTGCCAGATCACTTTATGTGCAGTCATGGGATCAGTCCTTGGCCTTTTTTTCAGGCGCGGCGGAGTGAATGCCTTCGGCATCCAGGGACAGATCCGCACGGGTGATCTGCTTGGCCGGAACTTCAATCACGTAGCGCCATTGGGTTTCCGGTAGATCACGGTACGCCGCCAGCACACCGACATAGCGGCTGCCGTCCTGGACGGACAGCTTCAGGTCACGTTTCTCGCCCGGGCGCAGCTCGATCTCTTCGGAGGCGACCAGATCCGGCGACAGCGCTTCGCGCGGGCGCTCGTATAGCGAGAAGAAATCCGCGTTCTGGAAGGCAACCGGATGCTTGAGTTCGATCAGGCGGATCACGATGGGCGAGGGACGACCATTGAGGTCCGGGTTCAGGGTATCGCTACCCGACAGGCTCAGGTCGAGCTTGGACATGTCGGAGCTCAGGGACGAGCAGCCTGTCAGGGTCATGGTGGCCAGCAGGGCCAGGGGGGGCGAAGCGGATCATGGGTTTCATCCTTGAAAATCGGTGTTGAGCGTTGCGATCAGACGGACCTGCTCTTCATAGGCAGTAGCGAAATCGCGGGCGAACAGGCGCTCGCTCCAGTCTCCATCCTGACGCAGGCTGTGGTGATAACGACGATATGCACGCCAGCGGCTGCCGGCGGTAGCGAATAGAGGTTTGCGGCCCTCGCGCTCGAACCGCAGGGTCAGCTGCTCAGGGTCCAGTTGATCCAGCGTCGCCTTGACTACCGCGCGACTGGCAGCAAGCAGGGCAACCTGATGAGCCTGAAGATCCCGGTAGGCACGGGTGATGGCCTGATCTGCCGGTAGCTGGCCGGGCTTGTCGCCCTTGAGCATATGTCCCAGCGTTTCGGTGCTGTCAGCGCCGTGCTTGAGCGGGTTATTCCCGGCACTCTGAACGGTCGTAAGAGACAGGCGCAGCTCGTTCTTCACCTCGCTACGGGTGCGCAGGGTTTGTTGCAGCCCATTCATGCTCTGACGCAGCAGACGCGCCGCATTGAGGGCCAAGGCCTCGCGTGCTTCGTCGTCCAGGCTGGACAGATCCAGGCCAAGCGCCTGACCGTAGCGGTCCCAGAACTCCTGTGATTGCCGCTTGGGTGGCACCGCCCGTACCGGTTCCGGCTGTGGTGCTACTTCCGGCTCAGGTATGGGAATCAGCTTGGGTACGGTCAGGCTTTCCATATCGACACGGGCATAGTCGGCACGGGATTCATCGACACGCGGACTTACCAGGCTGGATAACTCGTCGGGCTCCGTATAGCCCTGATCCTGACGGTCGAGGGCCGTAAGCGGGTCCAATTCGAGAAAGGCATCATCCGGGATCAGACCATTGGCGCTGTTTGCCGGCATGGGGCGGCCCAGGTCCTGATCGAAGCGCGAAGGGTCTTGCAGGAGGCGGGCACGGATTTCGAAATCGCCCAGGCAGAACGTGTTGCCGTGTTCGATACGATGGGGCTGGCCTTTGACCAAGCGGGCGCCGTTATCCTTGAGCGTGATGCCGTTGCTGCTGGTATCCGTGAGATAGAACGCGTCGTCACGGTAGCTGACCAGTGCATGGTGGCCGGACAGGACGCGATTACGATCCGGGATCACCCAGTCGCTGTCCTCGGCGCGGCCAATGATGCCGCCGACCTGTTTGAAGGTTCGCGTCGACAACATGCCGGGTACGAATTGCTGGGCGCTGACCAGATCAAAAACCAGTTCCATGGTGATGTACTCCTTGCGTCAATTGCCGCGGTTGAGTGCTTTCGGGTCGCCAAGCGGGCGATAGTCCTTATCGGTGCTCTTGGGGTTGCTGGAGCAGCCAGCCACGCCCAGCGTCAGGGTCAGTAGAGCGGCGATCCAGAGTCGAGTGGGCATGTTGGCTACCTCAAGTGATGCGTGTAGGGGTGTGAAATGGGTAAAACGGGCATGGACCGGCTCATAGGTCAGTCGGGCTGATATTCAGCCGCTCCATGCGGTACAGCAGCGTGCGGCGTGGCAGACCAAGCTCACGGGCAGCGTGGGTCTGGTTGCCGTTGTTCTTGCGCAGGCAGTCAATGACGAGTCCGCGCTCCAGCTGGTCCATCCGCTCGCGCAGGGTCAGGCCGACTTCAGGCATCGTCTCCTGGCGCAGCGGAAAATGTTCGGGTCGTAATTCATTGCCATCGCACAGCAGAACCGCGCGTTCAACGAGGCCTTTGAGTTCCCGGACATTGCCTGGAAAGGCATAGCCTGCCAGACGATCCAGGGCGGCTTCTGTCCAGCGACAGGGCTCGCGCTGCAAAAAGGAGCAGGCGTTCTCGGCAAAATGGCGGGCTAGCCGGGGAATATCATCGCCACGCTCACGCAGTGCTGGCAGCTCGATGGGGAAGTGCGTAAGGCGGTAATACAGATCCTCGCGGAAATTGCCCTGTAGCACTTGGTTATAGAGATCGCGATGGGTCGCGGCAATGATGCGAACATCGACCTTGTGCGTCTCGGTAGAACCGAGCGGACGTACTTCGCCTTCCTGCAGTACGCGCAGAAGCTTGGCTTGGAGCGTCAGGGGCATATCGCCGATCTCGTCCAAGAACAGGGTGCCGCCATTGGCAGCGTCAAACAGGCCCTGGCGATCCCGGTCGGCACCGGTAAAGGCCCCTTTGCGGTAGCCGAACAGCTCGCTTTCGAGCAGATTTTCCGGCAGTGCCGCACAATTCTGAACCACGAACGCCTGAGTACGGCGAGCACCACAGTCATGAATCGCGCGGGCAACCAGTTCCTTGCCTGTGCCGGTTTCGCCGGTCAGTAATACCGTGACCGGGTTATGCAGCACCTTACCGATCAGCTGGTATACGCCACGCATCGCGACACTGTCACCGATCATGCCGTATCCACTGGCGCACGGCTTGACCGACTCGACTACCGGAGCGGTTTCCGGCTCGGATGTCTGCAGGCGCTGCAACAGGTTGAGCTGAGCGATGGCAAAGGTGCCCAGCGGCGAGAGCAGGCCACTCAGGGTCTCCAGGTCGCGGGTACGGTGTGTCGCGCACACCATGACACCTTGTACGCTGCCTTGTGCATCGGCCAGCGGCAGGCACAGCAGGCTTTTCCAGGTATAACCTGCTGGTAGAAAATCGACAGCATGCAGGCTGGGGTGAAGCTCGGTCAGAGCCAGCGGGCGATTCTGGAACAGGCAGTACTGCAACAGCTGGCCGTCGTAATCGGCGGGCAGGCTATCGTCGTGGCAGGACTGACGCTGCTCATCCAGCCAGGCTGCTGACAGGTTCAGCGACGTATGCGTGGCGTCCAGAAGATACAGCTGACAGAGATCAGCCTGAGAGAGCTGGGCAGCCGCTTCGATAAGCTCTCCCAGTAAGCTGTCGCGACTGGCCTCCTGTGCCAGACGCGCGAAGCGCTGAAGCAACACTTCGGTCGGGCGCAGGGGCTGAATGGCTTCGGGAAGCATTGCGACCACCTCAGGCAAACTCACACATGACTGCACCATTGCCATCCAGCGTGGCGTGTACGCGGGTCAATGTTTCCCCTGCCGCCATGGCTTCCAGCAAACGGTCGGCGATGCGGGGCAGTAGATGCTGGTCAAGCAGGTGATCGATCAGGCGGGCGCCACTGTCGCTTTGGGTGCAGCGTTCGGTCAGATGATCGACCAGCGCTTCACTGTGGCTCAGCGTCAGCTGACGGCGGGCCAGGCGTTGGCCAAGGCGCTCCAGCTTCACGCCTACCAGCTCACGCAGCACGTCGCCACCTACGGGGTAGTAGGGGACAACGCGCATACGTGCCAGCAAGGCCGGCTTGAAATGGCGGGTCAGTGCAGGGCGAATGGCCTGTTCCAGCTCATCGACGGGTGGACGCTGGCCCTCTTCGCACAGGCTGGCTATACGGTCGCTGGCCAGGTTGGAGGTCAGCAGGAAGAGAACATTGCGGAAATCGATCTCGCGGCCTTCGCCGTCATTAGCAACGCCTTTGTCGAAGATCTGATAGAACAGATTCAGGACATCCGGATCGGCTTTCTCGACTTCATCCAGCAAGACGACAGAATAAGGCTTCTGACGTACAGCCTCGGTCAGCATGCCGCCTTCGCCATAGCCTACATAGCCGGGCGGTGCGCCGATCAGACGAGAAACCGTATGCTTTTCCTGAAATTCGGACATGTTGATCACAGTCAGGAAGCGCTCGCCACCATACAGCAGGTCCGCGAGACCCAATGCCGTTTCGGTCTTGCCTACGCCGCTGGGCCCTACCAGCAGAAATACACCGACAGGTGCATCGGGATTGTTCAAACCCGCGGCGGCTGCGCGCATGGCCCGATTGAGCACCTCAATGGCCTGACTCTGGCCGCGAACGCGTGCGCCCAGATCATCGGCGAAGCGGGCAACCTTGGTATTGTGCTCGCGGGCCAGCTGGGACAGGGGTACGCCTGTCCAATGGCTGATTACTTCGGCTACCAGGCGCGGGCAGACCTCAAAGCTGACCAGGCGCTCTTCCGCCTGGGCGGTTGAAAGCTCAGCCTGAACGGCTGCCAGCTCCTGCTCCAGTGCGGGCAGGTCAACTTCTTCGGCTGTATCGCTTTCGGCAGCTATGCTGCCTTGCTTCATGCGTGCTTTTGCGCACTGCTGGCGTAGCGCCAAAAGGCGAGTGGCCAGATCACGCTGGGTGCTCCAGCGCGTCTCCAGTTGCGCCAATTCGTCCTGGGCTTCCGCCAGACGGTCTTGCAGACGGTTCAACGCTTCTCCGTCAATGACAAGGCCGGACTCCTGATCACGGCTCAGCGCAGCAAACTGGCGCTCGCCCTGGGCGATTTCGCTGCGTAGGCGCTCGACGGCTTCTGGCGCAGCGGCCAAGCTGATACGGACTCGGGCGCAGGCAGTGTCGAGCACATCGACCGCTTTGTCGGGTAGCTGACGTCCGGCCAGATAGCGTGCGGACAGCTCCGCAGCAGCCACGACGGCATCGTCACGCAGGTAGATGCCATGACTTTTCTCATAAACGGAAGCCAGGCCGCGCAGGATGGTAACGGCTTCTGTAACGGTCGGCTCCAGCAGCTTGACCGGCTGGAAACGGCGCGCCAGGGCCGGGTCCTTTTCGAAATACTTCTTGTACTCGCTCCAGGTCGTGGCGGCCACGGTGCGCAGTTCGCCACGCGCCAGCGCAGGCTTCAACAAGTTAGCCGCATCAGAGCCACCTGCCTGGCCACCGGCGCCAATCAGGGTATGGGCTTCGTCAATGAAAAGAATGATCGGTTTGGGCGAGGCCTTGACTTCATCAATCACACCCTGCAAGCGACGCTCGAATTCACCTTTGACGCTGGCTCCAGCCTGTAGCAGGCCCAGGTCCAGGGATAGCAGCTCGACACCTTTGAGGGCTTCCGGCACTTCACTGGCGGCGATACGCAGCGCCAGACCTTCGACGATAGCAGTCTTGCCCACGCCCGCTTCGCCCACCACGATGGGGTTGTTCTTGCGGCGACGGGCCAGGATATCGATCATCTGGCGAATGGATTCATCGCGGCACAGGACTGGATCGAGCTTCCCATCACGGGCCTGCTGCGTGAAGTTATGGGTAAAGCGTGCCAGGAAGGACTCACCGGAAGCCGCTTGTGCCGAGGCAGCCTGCGGTTTCTGAGACTGGGCATAGTCGCGTAGACGCTCGGCATCAAGCTTGGCGATTAAGGGCTGGTACTGCGTACCCGCATAACGCATCGGATTGCGCAGCAGAGCCAGGATAAGCGCGGCGGGGTCGATGTGGCTCTGACCCAGCTCCAGGCTGGCCACTAGCAGGGCATCCTGAAGCCACTGCACCAGCTCCGCTGAAAAGACCGGATTACGGGACTCGCTGGCTTCTCCGCGAGGTTGCAGAGTGCGCGCCAGCTCACCCGATTCGATGCCTGCATCCTGCAGGGCGCGAGCCAGCAAGCTGTCGGTACGCTCCAACAGATTTAGCATCAGGTCTTCGACCAGGATCTTGCTGCCCCCACGGGTCAGGCAGCGTTGGGCGGCCTGTTCCAGGTCGCGGCGGGTGTCGGCATCCAGTGCCTGTACCAACTGTTGCAGGTCAACGTTGATCATGTCATCAGTCCTTAATGAGTCTTGCCGGCCAGCGTTACGACGCCGTCCGCATGTTCATGGCCAAGCCAGCTGGTCCAACCCAGGCGGCACGGGTTATCGGCGCCAAGCCGCAGCTCGCGGATGGCATCGGTGCGCAATTCCAGACGCAGGTCGTAGTCCAGCGGATCGCGCAATGTGAAGCGCACCAGGGCGCATAGCGGCGCATAACCTGCGCCAATGGGAAGAAATTCGTGGAAGCGGTTCCAGTCCAGCTCGCGAATATGAATACGAAACTTGCCGCTGCGATCACGCACCTGTTGCCCCAGCACCAGGTTCTCACCCAGGGTGCTGTTGCCCAGGCCCAGGCGGTTCTGTTGATCGGTAGAGATCTGCACCTGACGTTCGATGCACTGCTCGATATGCATGGCGGCATGCTTGAAGTAGTAGCGCAGCACTGCTTCGATCAAGGCCGCCGAGTGAGCGCGCAGGCTCAGCAGGCCCAGATAGGGCAGCAGACGCTTCCAGTTGAGTTCCTGCGACTGGCGAATCGTCTCGCCACGCAGGCCGATCAGGGCGAACAGCTGTGCGGAAAAGTTATCCACAGCGCCACGTTGAAAGCTGGCGTTGTATCGATATTTACGCCAGATCGGCAGCAACAGGCGCTGGAAGCGATGATTGAAAAGATCCAGAAACTCGCGGGTCGGATTACCGGAGGGGCCATCCCCCAATGCCTGCTCGCTATAAAAAGCAGGCAAGGGCGAGCCGGCACCCGCCAGGCTGACCAGGTTCAGGCGCATCCGCGCGCGCATCTCACCGTCTTCTTCGAAGAACTCGATACGATCGATATCGCTACCCGGAAAACCCAGGCTCGGGTTGGCCTGAAATTCGAGGCGGTCGTAGAGCGCTTCGTCATCCAGGTCGGGATTGTTCTGTCTGAGCTTCTCCAGTACCCGCTGTATGCCCTGAAAGAGGGTGTACTCACGGATACCGCAGCTCAGCGAGCTCAAAGCAAGGGCTGTTGCCCCATGCGCGGCGTCCATTGGTACACCTCTCCTTGTGTGCTTTTCACGCGCAGCTCATGGTAGGAATTGAGGCTGGCGTACAACGCGAAAAATTCATTGAGGACCGAGGCGAAGACAAACAGATCGCCTTCACCCAGAAAGCCTTCCGGGTCCATGGTCAGCTCGGTGCTGATACCGCGAACGGGTAGTCCACGGTGGAGTCGGTCAACCGGCTTGTGGCTGATGCTTTTTAGGGCACCTAACTGGCGACGGCTGATCTTTTCTGCATGCTGGTCGTAGTAGCGCGGCAGGTCATAGGTTTCGAGAATCACCTTGAGCGCCTCTACATCGGAGAGCGACAGGTAATTCAGCGACATATTGGAAATGAGCTTCCACAGGAAATCGCGTGACAGTGGCGGCGCATAGCACGGTGTCGCGGTAGTGATATTGCGAAAGCTCAAGAACTCCGGCGTGTCTTCGCTAGGCAGGCAGATGTCGCCCAGCTTGAGTTGCAACGGTAAATTCTGGTTGGTGCAGACGAGCTCGATAGACAGCGTTTCGTGGCGCTCCTGGGCTACGGCATCACCGAAGCGGCTGCCTGACTCCTGAATGCCGAACGATAGATACGTGTCGACGCCGTCATGCAGGATCGAGGTGCGCTGGCGCACGCTGTAATGCGGGCGCGCCTTGGGCACATCGAAGCTTGCGTCGTGCTCGAAAGATTCGAACGGCACATAGTCTTCATAGCCCATGCCGCCGGGTCGCCAGCCGGTCACGCGCTCAACGGAATAGACGCCGCAGTGCTCGGTATCGTATTCGGCCGGCAGCAACAGGTACTCGTCCTGCTTGCCATCCAGGCGGATGGGGAGGGCGTCATGGTTGAACAGGTTTACGATCGGCGTGCAATAGAGGCGTACGTTGTCACGGGTGGGGCGAAGACGCTGGCTGCCCACCTTGCGCAGATCGAAGCGTAGCTCCAGGCCGCGCGTCTTCTTGATGATCTCTTGAGGCAGCGCATTGACGATGCTCAGCCCATCAAGCTCGACGAACAGGAACTTGTCCTGGAAGGCAAAGTACTCCTGCAGGAAGCGGTAACCCCGAAAGGTATTGTGCGGGTAAGGGATCAGCGCTTCTTCCTCGTCGACACCTACCGCACGCAGTCGGTCAGCCCCCAGCTTGAACTGGATCGGCGTATCGTCGGGAGACTTGACCGGCTTGTTGTCGGCATCCAGCGGTATCAGCTGGACACCTTCCAGATGACGCAGCAGTGCCAGGTACAAGGTCTGGCTGATGTAACGCTCACCGGCCAGATGCAGGCGTAGGCGTTTGAGGCCGATGTCGCCCAGGTGGCCTTCGGCGCTCAGGGTCAGGCGCAGGTTGAGCAGGGCACCTTCGCCTTTAGCGGAATACTCCAGTGCGGACAGGTCCAGCGGTAGCACGTCCGTAGTAAAGCATGTCCGGAAGCGGCAGCTTACGTCCTGTACCGGACGCGCTTCCACTGGCGTGTTGCGTGCAACGGTAATGGCTCCACCGGGACGCTTGAGCGGGTCGAACTGAAGCATGCTGAACGCCGGTAGCGGACGCATGTAGTTTGGCCACAGCAGATGCATCAGGGAGTGGGTCAGCTCTGGCAGCTCGTCGTCGAGCTTCTGGCGCAGGCGTCCAGTCAGAAAGGCAAAGCCTTCCATCAGGCGCTCGACATCCGGATCCCGGCCGCTCTGACCCAGGAACGGTGCCAGGGCCGGGCTGCGCTCGGAGAAGCGCTTGCCCAGCTGCCGTAGCGCGGACAGCTCGCTCTGGTAATAGTGGTTGAACGACATGTGCTTTCCTTAGCTGACCTTCACTTGTCCGCTGCCATCCAGGCGTGCGGTAAAACTGACCTGCTTCTTGATCCCGTCCACGTCCAGCCAGCCTTCGAGAATAAAGCTCAGGGTCAGCGGATCATGACTGCGGGGCAGGGATAACACTCGAACGCTGGACAAACGGGGCTCGTAGGCGTCGATAAAACGTTCGATAGCGACACGCGCCTGATTCAGCGAATCATGCAGGGACAGGCGCATGTCGTTCAGATCGGGCAACCCGTAGTCGGGCTGCGTCTGCACGCTGCCCGCACGGGTGCTGAGCATTTTGGCCAGATGAGAGGCGACCGAGGCCGTAACGGCTTGCTCCCGAGTCAGGCGGGCACGTTGATCCGCTTCCCCGGAAAGACGCTCGAACAGACTGCCGTAGCTCATCACCTGGCTCCTGCTCACTCTTTGTCCAGCTTGCCAACCAGGGACAGTGTGAAATCCGCGCCCATGTACTTGAAGTGCGGACGCACGCTCAGGCCGACACGGTACCAGCCCGGCTCGCCATCCACCTCGGTGACCTTGATACTGGCAGCGCGCAGAGGACGGCGACCGCGAACCTCAGCACTGGGGTTTTCCTGGTCGGCCACGTACTGACGGATCCACTTGTTCAGCTCAAGCTCAAGGTCGGTACGTTCCTTGGTGCTGCCCAGCTGCTCGCGCTGCAGGACCTTCAGATAGTGCGCCAGACGGCTGACGATGAACAGGTAGGGCAGTTGGGTGCCTAGCTTGTAGTTCATCTCGGCGTTCTTGCCTTCTTCGCTGTTACCAAAGAACTTCGGCTTCTGTACGGAGTTGGCAGAGAAGAATGCCGCGTTATCGCTACCCTTGCGCATGGTCAGCGCGATGAAGCCTTCCTCGGCCAGCTCGTACTCGCGGCGATCTGAAACCAGCACTTCGGTCGGAATCTTGGTCTCGATTTCACCCATGCTTTCGAAATGGTGCAGAGGCAGGTCTTCTACCGCGCCACCGCTCTGGGGGCCAATGATGTTCGGACACCAGCGGAATTTGGCGAAGCTGCTGGTCAGGCGAGTCGCGAAGGCATACGCGGTGTTGCCCCACAGGTAATGCTCGTGGCTGCTGGAGACGTTTTCCTTGTAGACAAAGCTCTTGACCGGGTTTTCTTCCGGGTCATAAGGCGTACGCAGCAGGAAGCGGGGCAGGGTCAGGCCTACATAACGGGAGTCTTCCTGCTCGCGGAAGCTCTGCCACTTGGTGAATTGCGGGCCCTCGAAGTGATCTTTCATGTCTTTCAGGTCGGGCAGACCTGTAAACGCCTCTAGACCAAAGAACTTCGGACCGGCTGCCGCAACGAAGGGCGCATGCGCCATGGCCGCAACGCTGGCCACATGCTGCATGGTCTTCACGTCTGGAGAGCTCGGGTCGAAGAAGTAGTTGGCAATGATCGCGCCAACCGGCTCGCCACCGAACTGGCCGTATTCGGCTGTATAGATGTGCTTGTACAGGCCGGACTGAACGATTTCCGGCGAGTCCTCGAAGTCTTCCAGCAGGTCCTGCTTGGATACGTTCAGGATCTCGACCTTGTTGTTCTCACGGAAATCGGTGCGGTCGACCAGCATCTGCAGACCACGCCAGGAGGACTCCAGCGATTGGAACTCGGCGTGGTGAAGGATTTCGTCCATCTGGCGGCTGAGCTTGGCATCGATCTCGGCGATCATGCGGTCGACCAGGGCTTTCTTGACCGGCTCTTTTTCGTTCTGCGGCTTGAGCAGCTCTTCGATGAAGGCAGATACGCCACGCTTGGCGATGCCATAGGCTTCGTCATCTGGCGTGAGCTTGGTTTCGGCGATGATGCGGTCAAGAATGCCGGCTTCGCCTGTTACTTGAGTCGCTTCGAGAGCGGTATTGGTACTCATCTGAACTCTTCCTTGTCCTTGGTTCAAGCGTCCTGGTCGGCTTTGGCGGCCAAACCGAGTTCGCCCAGTACGCGTTCGCGGGAGTCATCGTCCGCCAGTACGCTTTCGATGGCCTTGCGGAAAGCAGGGGCGTTACCCAGCGGGCCTTTCAGCGCGACGAGGGCATCACGCAGTTCCATCAGTTTCTTCAGCTCCGGCACCTGATCCACGATGTTGGCAGGGTTGAAGTCCTTCATCGTATTGATGTTCAGGCTGACGCCCAGCTCTTCACCTTGCGCATCATCCTGCAGGCGGTTCGGTACGCTCAGGTTCAGCGTCAGTTCCTGTTTGCCCAGGACTTCATCGAAGTTGTTCTTGTCGATGCTGATCGGCTTGCGATCCTCGACCTTGCGATCGTCTGCGCGCTGGGTAAAGTCGCCCAGAACCATTAGCTTCAGAGGCAGTTCCTGTTCTTCCTGAACATTGCCAGTGGCGGGTTTGAAGGTGACGTTGATGCGTTCCTTGGGGGCTACCGAGCCTTCTTTGGCCATGGCATTTCTCCTTTCTGTGTGAAGGCCGTACGGCCTCAATCAAGTACCACTTCGAGATCGATGTGGCACAACCTGCGGTAAAGCTCGTCCTTGTAGTCTCGTACTCCAGGGTTCTGAGGCAGCAGTTCGCAGCACTGATAGAGCAGCTGCAAAACCTCCAGGGCGAGTTCGGGTTCCCAGTCGGCCAGACCGCTGCGTTGCAGGGTCTCGTCGAGTGTTTGCAATTGGGTCTTGGCCAGGTCGTATTTCTTGGCCTGGAAGCAGAGGCGGGCGAGGGTGAGCTGCCAGAAAAATCGCTCACGGCCGCCTTGTGCGGTGGTCATGCCCTGCTTGAGTGTCTGAACCGCCTGCTTGAGGCCATCCTTTCGCAGGGTAGGCAGCAGTGCAGCCAGTGCTTCGTCCCAGGCGGGACGATTATTGCCACTATTCGAAGCCGCCTCGCGTGGCGCGCTGGGAGCCTGGGTATGTGGGATGACATGGGCGCTGATCCAGGCGCGTGTTTCGGCATCGGCAAAGGGCTGACCGTCATGGAAGCGCAGCTCCACAATGCCAGGTACGCGGGCCAGAAAGAGGGCGAAGGGCATTTCGACTTCCCTCAGGGAGGCTTCAGCGCCTAGTGCCTGTAGGCATTCCCAGGCCAGGCGTTGCCCATCGAACCAGAAGGGTGCACGTGCCAGGCTGGCCTCCAGATCCACCAGCAATTCAGCATACTGACCTTGCTCGAAACGCTCCTTATAGGAGGCGATCTTGTCGGTGGGAAGTCCACGAAGCGCCGTGATCTGTTCGGCGTTGTGCTCGGGTACGCTGTCGATGCCCAGCCACAGCAGGGCACGATTCAGACGTAGCGGACGAATGTCCGTCGCCTTTTGCCGGGTCCACCAGGTGCACAGGTGACGAGCGCTGTCCTGCTGGGCGCGAAGGGCCTTATGGGCATCCCTGTCGTTTTCGATCGGCCCGGTTGGCACGTTGGATGAAGACGAAGCCAGCGTGGGTGCAACCGAAGGGGCGTTGGATGCTGTCGTTGGGGTCGCCGTCTGACCGGCACGCTTTACCTGATCGTCTACCCGCCGGCACAGCGGCAGTAACAAGGGAGCCTCTTCGCCTAGATGTGTGGACAGGCAGGCATTCAGTGCCTTCAGGTGCTCTATCAGTTGCTGGAACAGCGGGAGCTGTTCGGAGGTTGGCGCGCAGTCCGACAGTACAGGCTCCAGACGCGTCAGCAGCCAGCCCAGGGCCGCACCGCGCGTACGTACCTTGCGTGGATGTAGCGCATCCCAATGCTGGGTGCACAGGGCATGAAGCAAGGCGATACCTGCCTGCAAGCCAGTGAAGCGCTCGCGCTGATACAAGGCCCAGACCAGCCAGGCGGCTACACGCAGGTCTTTGGATTGGGTACGCAGCAGTGCTTCGCTGCCGTCACAAATCATCTGCCAATCGATCTGGCCGCTTTGATGAAGGGAAGAGGCTTTGGCTAGCTCGGCTTCGAGCTGTTCATACTCGCTGGAATATCGCGCGTCCTCGCCGCCGAAGTTGCCCGCTTCGATGGGCTGTTCGGCCAGGGCCAGATAATGCGTAGCGAGTGAACTGGAGAACGTCATTCCGTGACCTTGCTGAAGCATCCATTGCTTTAGGGGGAGCGATAGTGAGCGGCCATCCAGGCCAATCGTCCCCACGAAATTCTGTGCAATTCATTGCACAGCTCGATGTGCAGCAAATTGCGCACATGAGTAATGGTGCGCATCCTAAAGAGCGAAGCCCTCTAGAACAAGGCGGCAAATGTGACCGTTTGAACATTTAGAAGAATTGATGACCCAGCGGTATTTGTTACCGAGACGAACGGTTACCTGTAGCAACCGTTGCGTCTAGAGTAGGCAATTTGCTACCAAGCGTGACGTGCTTTGCATCGGGCGCTTAACAAAAACACCCTTGGCTGACCGTTTTTTTCGCAGAATCTAGCGGCGAGGAACGGAGCGGGTACGGCCACTGCCGTCGATGGCGACAAAAACGAAAGCGGCTTCGGTCACCTTGCTCCATTCGTTGGAGAGAGGGTCATCGCTCCAGACCTCAACCATCATGCGAATCGAACTACGACCGACTTCCAGCGCCTGGGTATAGAAGGAAAGCTGTGCACCCACCGGAACCGGGACGAGAAATGCCATGCGGTCGATGGCAACCGTGGCGACGCGACCCTGAGCGATTCGACTGGCCATGGACGTGCCGGCCAGGTCCATCTGGGCGACGAGCCAGCCGCCATAGATATCGCCAAACCCGTTCGTTTCGCGTGGGAGTGCGGTGATCTGCATAGCCAGATCGCCTTGAGGTATTGGATCTTCTTGTTCGAGTTCTTCAATCATGCGCGGGGCGCCCCTGGAGCCCTTTTCAATTTTGATGGCTGGGAGACCTTTTAAAGCAAGAATATGGCCAACCTGACCGGGCGTGTCGAATGTCGTCTGATCCTGGGCAGTATATAGACTGTGCCAGTCAGGTACGACAGGGTGTTGACAGTTTAAATAAATTCGCCGAACGGCTTGGGCGTCGGTATTTGAATTTGATATCGTGCAGGTTTGCACATGACAGACCCGACCGGGCCGTGTCATGGCTACACAGGTGATGGTTTGCGTTCAACCGGTTCGGGCCAGGTTCGCAATGTTGTCCACAAGATGACGGAGCGAACGTATCACGGCCCAGTGCTCACACGGCTTTTCATTTCCCTGGTTCTCGCTCTTGTATTAATGTCTCGTCTCCGCCTCGTGCGGATTTACGGCCTCCCTGCTTAACTAGGGGAGACGTTCACCGGTGTAGCTCGAACCTGTGTGCGGGAAAACCCTGCTTGTCCAGGTTCCACGGTCTAGCGCGAACGTGTGCATATAATTCTAACGAGACTTGAGCCATGAGACCGCAATCCCATTCCGCCTTGCCCGAATCACGCCCGTTAGGGCGCAGTGACTATAAGACCCTTTCCCTGTCCGCCTTGGGTGGCGCGCTCGAATTTTACGACTTCGTGATCTTCGTGTTTTTCGCCGCCGTAGTAAGCAAGTTGTTCTTTCCTGCCGAGATGCCCGAGTGGCTGCGCCAGATCCAGACCTTCGGCATCTTTGCCGCGGGCTATCTGGCACGTCCACTGGGGGGCGTAATCATGGCCCACTTTGGCGATCTCTTGGGACGCAAGAAGATGTTTACGCTCAGCATCTTCATGATGGCACTGCCCACGCTGGGCATGGGCCTGATGCCAACATACGCCCAGATCGGCATTGCTGCACCGCTGCTACTCTTGCTGTTGCGCATCATCCAGGGGGCTGCCATTGGCGGTGAGGTGCCGGGTGCGTGGGTGTTCGTGGCCGAACATGTCCCGAACCGCCACGTAGGCTATGCCTGCGGTACGCTGACGGCCGGGTTGACCTTTGGCATCCTGCTCGGCTCGCTGATGGCGACGCTGATCAATACCGTATTTACGCCCGTTGAAGTGCACGATTATGCGTGGCGTTTTCCTTTCTTGATCGGTGGCGTATTCGGATTATTTTCGGTGTATTTACGCCGTTGGCTGCATGAGACCCCGGTCTTCGCCGAGCTTCAGCTACGCAAGTCGCTGGCCAGTGAAGTGCCGCTCAAGGCGGTCCTGCGTGATCACCGGGGAGCCGTTGTCGTATCCATGCTGCTGACCTGGATGCTGACCGCCGGTATCGTGGTCGTTATTCTCATGACGCCCACGCTGTTGCAGACTCAATATGGCTTCTCTGCTGCGGTAGCGCTCAGAGCCAATAGCCTGGCAATCGTGTTCCTGACCGTGGGTTGCATCATATCGGGCTCGCTGTCTGACCGCTTTGGCAGCGGACGGATCTTTTTGATCGGCGGTGCGCTCCTGGGAATCATATCCTGGACGATGTACGCCAGCCTAAAGACGCATCCGGAATGGCTGTTCCCGCTGTATGCGCTGGCAGGCTTGTCGGTTGGAGTGATCGGGAGCGTACCGCGTGTCATGGTACTGGCGTTCCCGGCCGAGGTACGTTTCTCGGGCCTGTCGTTCTCCTATAACCTGGCCTATGCCATCTTTGGCGGCCTGACGCCGATGATCGTGACGCTGATGCTCAAGCAGCACCCTTTGGGGCCGGCCTATTACGTGGTCGGCCTGGCCATTCTGGGCATGCTGGTGGGCGCCTGGCTGCTTAGCCAGGAGCGCCGTGTCGTACCGGTTGCGGCCTGATCCTTCGCGTACTCGAACGCTGCCTCAGACGAGGTAGCGTTCGGCAAGCTTGGCCCAGTAGCGTGCCCCAATGGGCAGTAGGGCGTCATTGAAGTCGTAGGCGGGGTTGTGCAGGCTGGCGCTGTTGCCATTGCCAATGAACAGATAACACCCCGGACACCGCTCAAGCATATAGGCGAAATCCTCGCTGGCGCTGATAGGCGCAAAATTCGGCACAATGGACTGGCTGCCAAAACACTCTTCTGCCACTGATCGTGCAAACGCAGTTTCCTGGGTATGGTTGACCAGTACCGGATAGCCGCGACGGTAATCCAGCTGGGCAGTCGCGCCAAAGCTTTCCGCTTGGGCCTGGGTAACCGCGCGGATACGCTGCTCCAGCTGATCACGCACGCTGTTGCTGAAGGCGCGAATCGTCAGCTTCATGTCTACCGCATCGGGAATGACGTTATTGGCATGGCCGCCATGAATACTTCCTATGCTGATGACTGCTGTTTCCAGCGGATCGATATTGCGCGACACGATGCTTTGCAACGCCATGATTGTCGACGCACTGGCGACAACAGGGTCGACGGCCTTGTGCGGTACGGCGCCATGACCACCCTGGCCGACAATACGCAGGTCGGCAGTATCGGCGGAGGCCATGGCCGGTCCTTCTACAAAGCAGAAGTGGCCGGCCGGTACACCCGGCATGTTATGGAAGCCAAACACGGCATCGCAGGGGAACAGGTCAAACAGGCCGTCTTCGATCATCCGCAATGCGCCGCCAAGTCCTTCCTCGGCCGGTTGAAAAATCAAATGAAGGGTGCCGTCAAAAGCACGTGTCTCAGCCAGATAGCGGGCCGCTGTCAGCAGGGTTGTGGTGTGACCGTCATGCCCGCAGGCGTGCATCCGGCCGGCATTGGCACTGGCATAGGGCAGACCGGTGGCCTCTACAATGGGCAGGGCGTCCATGTCCGCGCGGATGCCAAGTCGCTTACTGCCCGAGCCGACTTTGAGCGTGCCGACCACGCCCGTGCCGCCCAGCCCCCGATGAACTTCATACCCCCAGGCGCTTAGCGAGGCGGCTACCAGGTCGCTGGTGCGATGCTCCTCGTAGCCCAGCTCAGGATGCTGGTGGATATCCCGCCGGAGATTGACCATGTCGGGCAGAAAGTCTTCGATTCTCAAGGCGGCGTCGTCACGAAGAAGTGTATCGATAGGCATTTGGATTCCTCTTGTTGGCGCGTGGCGAGATCAGTCGAGGTGGCGCTCCTGGAAGGCCAGTAGGCCGGCCAGACCGATGCTCAGCATGACGATCAGGTACCAGGCAGGTGCCAGTGGAGCCTGTGTGACTTGCAGCAGCCAGGTCACGATGAACTGTGCCGTGCCACCGAACAGGGTGACGCCGATGGCATAGGTCATGGCAAGACCGGTCGCCCGGACCGGGCGGGGCAGGGACTCGCTGATAAGCAGTAGACCGGCCGTCATGTTCATGCCAAGAGCGGCAACGACGATCAGGCGGCACAGCAGAGCCAGCCCCTGTGTATCGGGTGAGTCCAGCCAGGCAAAGGCAGGGTAGATAGCCAGAATGGCAACCACCAGGGCAACAGCGGCCAAACGTTTGTGGTGGCCGAAGCGGTCGGCCGCCAGCCCTGCGAATAGGGCGGATATCATCAGGACAGTACTGCTGGCGGTGCCCATCCAATAGGCCGTTGTGGCTGAAAGGTGCGAGACCCGAGTGGTGTACGTCGGCATGTAGAACAGGATGATGTAGGTCATCAGCGTGGCCGACATGATGATCAAAAGACCCAACAGGAAGCCCCGGGTATGACTGCGCAGAAAAGCCATGACCGGGGCGGTTTCTGGCTTGTCAGCGCTTTGTGGCTGGTAGGTTTCATCAACGTGGGCTCGGATGTAGAGGCCAACCGGAATAATCAGTAGACCGATCAGAAAGGGTACGCGCCAACCCCAGCTATGCAGCGCCTCTTCGCTGAGCGAGCCGTGCAGGATCGCAGCCAGCATAGCGCCCAGCAGGGAGCTGCCGCCCTGGCTGATGACCTGCCAACTGACATAAAAGCCGCGCCGACCCCGGCTGGCTGATTCCAATAGTAACGCGGTGGCTGCCCCAATCTCGCCACCGGCTGAGAAGCCTTGTAACAGACGCCCCACCACTAGAAGCAGGGGTGCGAAAATCCCGATCTGGGCATGGGTAGGCGTCAAGGCGATAAACAGGCTGCCCAATCCCATGAGCAGAATGGTCAGCAGCATGGCCGCCTTGCGTCCGGCACGGTCGGCATAGGCACCCAGGACCATGCTGCCCAGGGGGCGCATCACAAAGCCAACGCCAAAGACAGCAACGGCCATGAGCAGCGAGCCGTAGGGTGTATCCGAGGGAAAGTACAACTGGCCGATGAGACTGGCGAAAAAACTGAAGACGGTAAAATCGAACATCTCCAGCCCGTTACCCAGGCTGGCAGCGGCGATCAGTTTGGCGCGGGGGAGTGGGGCGGCGACTGCCGATGGCGTAACGGAGGCGGCGTGCGAAGGAAGCGCATGAGCCATGGGGTATCTCCTTGGACGGCCAGAGGTCGATAGCTAGGCAAGCAAGGTTCGCGCCGGAGGGTGTCAACACGCTGAAAATGGCCTGATCGGCTAGAAACTGAGGAAAGAATCTGTGCTGTACAGGCGCCTGAGCACAGCAGGCAGGCGCTACGATGGTGCGCTGTGCACCTAATAGGATGGGCGCGGCGGCCCATGGGCTTGGCTGGCGTCACAATATGTTCATATTTTGGTCATATAGTGGCTCAATGCCCACTTATCGCTAATGGGCGCCACCCAATCATTCTTGCAAGGAATGTGGTATGAGATTCAAAAGGCTGATGGTCGCCATGACGTTTGCCGCTGTGGGACTCAGCGCAACGACTGCTGTAGCGGCCATCGACCCGGCGCTTCCGGATTACCAGAAGGCCAGCGGAGTATCGGGTAACCTGTCCAGTGTCGGTTCGGATACTCTCGCGAACCTCATGACTCTGTGGGCCGAGACCTACAAGCGCAATTATCCCAGTGTAAACATTCAAGTGCAGGCGGCCGGTTCCTCGACGGCCCCCCCAGCCCTGACCGAGGGTACTTCCAACCTGGGACCAATGAGTCGCAGGATGAAGGATTCTGAGGTTCAGGCGTTCGAGCAGAAATATGGCTACCGACCGACTGCGGTCCCGGTGGCAGTAGATGCGCTGGCGCTGTTTGTCCACAAAGACAACCCCATCAAGGGGCTGACTATCGAACAGGTGGATGCCATCTTTTCATCCACACTGCTCTGCGGTGGCAAACAGGACATCAGAACCTGGGGTGACCTGGGCATGACGGGCGAGTGGGCCAACCGGCCTATTCAGTTGTTTGGCCGAAATTCGGTATCCGGCACGTACGGATATTTCAAGGAAGAAGCGCTGTGCAAGGGCGACTTCAAGCCAAACGTGAATGAGCAGCCGGGCTCCGCTTCGGTCGTGCAATCCATTAGCCAGTCGCTCAACGGCGTCGGTTATTCCGGTATCGGGTACAAGACATCCAGCGTGCGAACCGTACCGTTGGCTAAAAAAGGATCGGATAAGTATGTGGAAGACACTGAGCAGAATGCCCTGAATGGTAGTTATCCACTGTCCCGCTTCCTTTATATCTATGTGAACAAGGCACCCAACAAGCCCCTAAGTCCGATGGAGAGCGAGTTCCTGAAGATGGTGCTGTCCAAGGCAGGGCAAGAGGCAGTCGTGAAGGACGGTTATATTCCGATTCCAGCCAAGGTTGCCGAAAAAGCCAGGAAAGATCTGGGCTTCTGAGCCCGGCTTCTTTTACAGTTGCCCGCCCGTGTTCTGCACGGGTGGGCATTGGCGTGTCTTATTACTGTCATCTGATTGTCATATCTCGTCTTTAGGCTCTGCGCGACGAAGGACCAGGCTTCCTATTCATGAACCAAACCCGATCCCCTGCACGCATCGATTTCGATACGCCTGCGATGCGTCGCAAGCGCCGCTGGCGAGCCAGCATGGATCGTTTCACGCGGTGGTACGTGCTGGTCGGTGGGTTGGCCGTGCTGGCGGCGATCACTCTGATCTTCTTCTACCTGGCCTATGTGGTCTTGCCGCTCTTCAAAGGGGCTACGCTGACAGCCGAGGCCGTACAGACACCTGCCTGGCTACAACAGGCCGGAGCGCCACTTGTGCTTAGCGTGGAGGAACAGAACGAAGTCGGCATGCAGGTCACCCCGGCGGGCGATCTGGTCTTTTTCAGGGTCAAGGATGGTACGGAGCTGAATCGGCAGGCTTTGCCGGTTCCCTCGGGTACCCAGGTGGTTTCGGTTGCCCAGGACTTGGTCAAGCCGGTGCTGGCATTAGGGCTCTCCAATGGGCGGGCACTGCTGGTCCGGCACATCTATAAGTCGACCTATCCTGAAAACAAGCGGGTCATCGTGCCTCAGGTCGATTATCCCTACGGGCCGGCACCGGTCGTGGTCGATCCTGAGGGGCGCGCCCTGGAGCATCTGAGCCTGACGGCAGGCGAAGGCGAGTTGACCCTGGCCGCGTCCAATGCATCCGAACTATTGGTATTCAAGCTGACCCGTACGGAAGACATGCTGACGGGCGAAACCACCCTTGAGCAGCAGCGAATCGACTTGCCTCGCCTCTCACAAACGGTGCAGGCGTTGCATCTGGATCCTCGGGGTCAATGGCTGTATGTGATTAATGGGCGCTCGGCAGCAGATGTTTTTGATCTGCGCGACCGCACCCTTAATGGTCATTACAGACTGATCGATGATGCGCATAACCAGGTTACCGTGACGGCGCAGTTGCTTGGCGGGATTTCGCTGCTCGTAGGCGATGCCAAGGGAGGTATCAGCCAATGGTTCATGGCACGTGGCAAGGACGGCGAACCCCAGCTTCAGCACATTCGCACTTTCCATCTCAAGGACGCGCCGATCACGCAGATCGTGGCCGAGCAGCGGCGCAAGGGATTTATCGCACTGGATGAAAAGGGCAACCTGGGCGTTTTCCACAGCACCGCCGGGCGTACGGTGCTGGCCGAGAAGATCGCTGACGGCAACGGCCGGCTGGCGCTCTCGCCGCGGGCCAACCATGTCCTGCTTGAGCGTGACAGCCAGCTCATGAATTTCGCGCTGGACAATCCACACCCGGAGATCTCCTGGTCAGCCCTGTGGGGCAAGGTCTGGTACGAAAACTACGAAAAGCCGTCCTATGTCTGGCAATCCACCTCGGCAAGCAATGACTTCGAGCCCAAGCTGAGCTTGGCACCACTGACCTTTGGTACGCTCAAGGCCGCGTTCTACGCCATGCTGCTGGCGGCCCCGCTGGCTATTGCTGCCGCGGTCTACACCGCGTATTTCATGGCGCCGCGCATGCGCCGCAAGGTCAAGCCGGTTATTGAACTGATGGAAGCGCTGCCTACCGTAATTCTGGGCTTTTTCGCCGGTCTGTTCCTGGCTCCTTATGTAGAGGGCCATCTGCCGGGAATTTTCAGCCTGATCCTGCTGGTACCGATCGGCATTGTCCTGGCAGGGCTTGTGTGGTCGCGTCTGCCTGAATCCATTCGCTTCCGCCTGCCCGACGGCTGGGAAAGCCTGCTGCTTATTCCTGTGGTGCTGCTTACAGGCTGGTTTGCGCTGAGCATGAGCCCTCATCTGGAAACCTGGTGGTTCAATGGTGATATGCGTTTGTGGCTGCATGAGCACCACATTACCTATGACCAGCGCAACGCCTTGATCGTAGGCCTGGCGATGGGGTTTGCCATCATCCCGAATATCTTTTCCATTGCCGAAGACGCCATTTTCAGCGTGCCGCGCAGCTTGACTTACGGTTCGCTGGCGCTGGGCGCAACGCCGTGGCAGACCCTGACCCGGGTCGTGATCCTGACGGCCAGCCCAGGCATTTTCTCAGCCTTGATGATCGGTCTGGGGCGTGCCGTGGGCGAGACCATGATCGTACTGATGGCTACCGGTAACACCCCCATCATGGATGCCAATATCTTCGAAGGTATGCGGACCCTGGCGGCCAACGTGGCGGTGGAAATGCCGGAGTCGGAGGTTGGCGGCACGCATTACCGCGTATTGTTCCTGGCGGCACTGGTGCTGCTTTCCTTCACCTTCGTGATGAACACGCTGGCGGAAATGATCCGTCATCGACTGCGTAAGAAATATGCCTCGTTGTAAGCGCTGCCCTGGCGGCCGTAGCACCCTGGACAGGGGCTGGAACTGATAAGTGAAGAACTCCGTGAAGCAGGACTCCCTGAAGCAGTGGTTCAAAAGCGGTGCGCCGGGCATCTGGTTGAGCGGGGGCGCCGTGGCCATTGCTGTGATCATGACCATTGGTTTGATCGCCATCATCGCCGTGCGCGGTCTGGCCCATTTCTGGCCGTCTGATGTGATCGAGGCGCGTTATGCCGTACCCGGCGAGACGCCCCGCATGATCATGGGTGAGGTTGTCCAGACCGAAGAGGTACCTCGGGAGCGACTCAAGAGCGCCGGACTGCCTGTCGAGGCGGAAGGATCAACCCTCATGACCCGGGAACTCGTCAAACTGGGCAATCGGGAGCTGTACGGCAGTGATTTCGTCTGGGTCGTAGGAGATTGGCTTCAGGAACAGAAATCCCCTAAGGATGCTATTGCGCTGGAGCGCCGCGAATGGGGCAACTTCTACGGTTATCTGGTCAACGTCAAGGAGGCGGGCAGGGTCGTTGCGGAAGGGGATGCGGCTCTGCCGGCGATGCGTGAACGTCTCAAGCGCATCGATTCGCTGGCTAGCCGGATCAGCCGTATCGAGAAGGTCGAGATTGGTGGTGTCAATCACGATATCGAGCGTCTCCGGCTCCAGATGCGTAGCCTTGAGCTGGACGACCGGCTTGACGCGGCTGCCCAGGCGGATCTGGCTGCCGAGCGCAGCGAGCTGGATGCCCGCTACCATGACCTCGAGACACAGCTGAACGCATTGCGCCAGGAGTTCGAACGCGACAGCCTCACGGTGCGGGATGCCTCCGGGCAGGAAACCGAGATTCGCCTGGGTAACGTCGTCCACGCCTACCAGCCCAACGCCATGAGCAGCTTTCAGAAGCTGGGCTTCTATTTCGCCAAATTATGGGAGTTTCTATCTTCCGATCCGCGTGAGGCCAATACCGAAGGCGGTGTGTTCCCGGCTATTTTCGGAACGGTGATGATGACCCTGATCATGGCTGTGATCGTGACGCCCTTTGGTGTGATTGCCGCTGTGTATCTACGCGAATACGCCAAGCAGGGGCTGATGACGCGCCTGATCCGTATCGCTGTCAACAACCTCGCCGGTGTTCCGGCCATCGTCTATGGCGTATTTGGGTTGGGTTTTTTCGTCTACGTGCTGGGCGGTTCGATTGATCAACTGTTCTTTCGCGCGTCGCTTCCGGCTCCGACCTTTGGGACACCCGGCCTGCTGTGGGCCTCCCTGACCCTGGCCATTCTGGCTGTACCGGTGGTGATCGTAGCGACCGAAGAAGGACTGGCCCGAATTCCAAGAAGCGTACGCGAGGGGTCATTGGCGCTGGGTGCGACTCAGGCTGAAACCCTGTGGCGCGTCGTGCTGCCGATGGCCAGCCCGGCCATGATGACAGGGCTGATCCTGGCGATTGCGCGCGCAGCGGGCGAAGTGGCGCCGCTGATGCTGGTGGGCGTGGTAAAGCTTGCGCCAACACTGCCCGTGAATCTGAATTACCCCTATCTGCACCTGGATCAAAAGATCATGCACCTGGGCTTTCATATCTTCGATGTCGGCTTTCAGAGCCCGAACGTCGAAGCGGCCCGGCCGCTGGTTTATGCCACGGCGTTGCTGTTGGTCCTGGTGATTGCTGCGCTCAATCTCTCGGCGGTGGCGATCCGTAATCGCCTGCGGGAGAAGTATCGGGCGATGGACAACTAAACGAATCCGGGCGCTCGGCATACCGTGGCGCCCCAACGCGGCCGAGAGGCCCAATGGAGTCATCCATGCGTGAAATGCAACGGCCGAGGTTCGGGCTCAATGTTGGCAGGCGTGAGCGGCAAGGGCTTGACCCGGCGGCTGAGCCCGTGGCCCTGGAAGTACCCGGCTTGAACCTGTTCTATGGACAGAAGCAGGCGCTGTTCGACATCAACCTGAACATTCCCAAACAACGTGTCACATCTTTTATCGGGCCTTCGGGCTGCGGCAAGTCCACGCTGCTGCGTTGCTTCAACCGGATGAACGATCTGGTCGATGGCTGCCGGATCAATGGCGAGATTCGCCTGGATGGACAGAATATCTTTGCCAAGGGGACCGACGTGGCCGAACTGCGGCGCCGGGTCGGCATGGTATTCCAGAAGCCCAACCCGTTTCCCAAAAGCATCTATGAAAATGTGGTTTATGGCCTGCGCATTCAGGGCATCAAGAAAAAGCGCATGCTTGACGAGGCCGTGGAGTGGGCGCTCAAGGGGGCTGCGCTCTGGGAAGAGGTCAAGGATCGCCTGCATGAGTCGGCACTGGGCCTCTCCGGCGGTCAGCAGCAGCGTCTGGTGATTGCCCGAACCATCGCTGTGCAGCCGGAAGTGCTGCTACTTGACGAACCCAGCTCCGCCCTGGATCCGATTTCCTCGCTCAAGATCGAGGAGCTGATCTATGAGCTGAAGACGCGATACACCATTGTCATCGTGACGCACAACATGCAACAGGCCGCTCGTGTATCCGATTACACGGCTTTCATGTACATGGGCAAGCTGATCGAGTATGGCGATACCGACACCGTGTTCACCAACCCGACCAAGAAACAGACCGAAGATTACATTACAGGGCGTTACGGGTAATGAAACCGTCACACTCTATAGCCTACCTTATGTCTATTTAACTATCGGGTTTCCCACTGAAAGGTGTTGCTGACCAGGAAGTCAATCACTGCCCCTATACTCAAGCGCGTTTTTGCCGATAACCCAATCGGGCGCTGCGCATGGCTCAGGTGGTGTTACCGCTCAGCATCTTTTCAGAAAGGAATCTAAATAAACCGGGCAGTCTGACGATACAGTGGCAATCACAGCTTTATAGGTAAGCAGTGCCACGTAGTTGATGCGGTCTGTTCCAGGGAGCGCCGCCCGAGGGGGTTGGCTCCATTCTTTACAGGACGACAACGCCATGATCAGCAAAGAAAGCCTCAACCACCACATATCGCAGCAGTTCAACACCGAACTCGAAGAAGTCCGTAGCCATCTGCTGGCGATGGGTGGGTTGGTCGAGAAGCAGGTCAGTGATGCCGTAAGTGCCCTGATCAACGCCGACTCCGGTCTGGCGCAGCAGGTGCGGGAAATCGATGATCAGATCGACATGATGGAGCGCAACATCGACGAAGAATGCCTGCGCATCCTGGCGCGTCGGCAGCCGGCAGCGTCGGACCTGCGTCTGATCATCAGCATTTCCAAGTCGGTGATCGACCTTGAGCGGATCGGCGATGAGTCCTCGAAGATTGCACGTCGTGCCATTGAACTCTGTGAGGACGGTGAAGCCCCGCGCGGCTACGTGGAAGTGCGCCATATTGGCGAACAGGTACGCAAGATGGTTCAGGAGGCACTGGATGCGTTTGCGCGCTTCGATGCTGAGCTGGCCCTCTCCGTCGCCCAGCACGACAAGATCGTCGACCGTGAATACAAGACGGCGATCCGTGAGCTGGCGACCTACATGATGGAAGACCCGCGGGCAATTTCCCGCGTACTCAGCGTCATTTGGGCGCTGCGTTCGCTGGAGCGCATTGGCGATCACGCCCGCAACATTGCGGAGCTGGTGATCTACCTGGTCCGTGGAACGGATGTACGCCACCTGGGGCTGACCCGGATGGCAGAGGAAGTCAACAAACCGCGTGACTAATGCCATGGCCCCCGACAGGAAGGCGGCCATGTTCTCAGCTACGCTTTTGGGCTGCGAGTAAGCTTGCTTTCCCGACGTGGCGTTCAGCGATCCATGAAGCTGCGTTCGGGGCTTCATGGAGTAATCGATGGGTAAGGTATCTGTACTGATTGTGGATGACGCACCATTTATCCGCGACTTGATCAAGAAAGGGCTACGTAGCCAACTTCCGGGTATCGAAATGGAGGATGCAGCGGACGGACGCAAGGCTCAGACAATGTTGAGCAAGCAATCCTTCGATCTGATCCTGTGCGATTGGGAGATGCCGGAAATGTCGGGTCTTGAGCTGCTGACATGGTGCAGAAGCGAGCCGGCTCATCAGAAAACGCCTTTCATCATGGTGACTAGCCGTGGCGACAAGGACAACGTCATGCAGGCCATTCAGGCGGGTGTTTCCGACTTTATCGGCAAGCCGTTCACCAACGAACAACTGATCACTAAGGTCAAAAAGGCTTTAAGTCGCGTCGGCAAGCTGGAAGCGCTCGTGGCTCGTGGCCCCCAGCGTGCAGCCTCGGCTTTTGCCAACGACTCGTTGAGTGCATTGACCAATAGCCAGCCGGGCCAAGCCGCGGCGCGCTCTTCTGGTGGCGGAAAAGTCAATTTCGGTCAAGGTCAGCTGCGCCTGGCCAATGCTGGCATGGCTTGTGTAATCAAGGCCCTGAGCCTCAAGGAAGCCGTTCTGATCGTTAAGCGGGGCGATATCCTGCCTCAGGTGCTGGATAACGCTGTACTGGATCTGGAGCAGGGTGAGGAGGTGCAGGAGATTGCCCGCCTCAACGGCTATCTGCACTCCGTTGCAGCCCTGGAGCCCAAGCCTTCCAGCGAATGGCTGCAGCTGTTCTTCCGCTTTGTGGATAAGGACCCGGCCAAGCTGGAATACCTGTCCCGCCTGATCGCCCGCGGTACGGCGCAAAAGCACTACGTTCCCGGCGCGTAAGCTTCCATCATGCCGATGCCGATCATCACATCCCGACGAGTGAAGCCTCGTCGGGAGCGTGTTCCACTGATAGGCTTGCGCCCCCTGAAAAGCGCCTGGTTCTGCACCTGCATGTTGAAACGTCTCTTTTTGCTATGTGGCTCGTTCACGCTGGCGGCAGCGACGTGGGCTTCGCCCATCTACAAATACACGGATGCCAACGGTGTGGTGACCTATACGGACAAGGTTACCAAGGGCGCCAAGGTACTTGTATTTGAGGACGATACCAACGAGCGTATCGAGCGTCAGGTTCGGCTGAATACGAAAAAATTGGGCAACGAGACTGTTTTCGAGGCCCGTAACGACCTGCTGGTGCCGGTTCAGGTCGAGCTTCGTCTGGATCAGCTCAAGAACGTGGCTGGTATCAACGAGTCGGCTTCGGTCCGCCGCGTTCTACCCCCCAACAGCACCACTACCCTGATGCGCTTGAAGAAAGAGGTGCAGGGAGTGGCGATTCATTACAAGCCGACCTTCAACTATGCGATGGGCGACCCAGGGCAGGGCGCGCGAGATTATGCCTATCCGCTGCCATGGGTGGGAGGGCCGTTCCGGATCAGTCAGGGGGCAAACGGTGCATTTAGCCATAACACGCCCAGAGGACGTTACGCCATTGATATTGCGATGCCAGAGGGCACGCCTATCATTGCGTCGCGTCCAGGTACTGTGGTCAAGGTTGAAAACGATCAGCAACAGGGCCGTAGCGCCAACCCTTCGGGCAATTTCGTGCGTGTTCTGCACGATGACGGCACCATGAGTGTGTACCTGCACCTGATGCAGGGCTCGGTCAAGGTGCGGGAGGGACAGCGTGTGATGACCGGTACGCCGCTGGCGCTGTCCGGCAACACGGGTCACAGCACCGGTCCGCACCTGCATTTTGTGGTACAGCGCAACACAGGACTGGCGTTGGAGTCGATTCCATTCCGGTTTGCCCAGCCGGTCGACAGCCTGCCTAATTTTGCTGTGGGTGGGCCGTAACGCTTGATTGTTTTGCGGTTTACCTCTCAAATTTCTTTCTAGCGTCGTTCTGACTCGCCATACTTGTCTCATTAGAGAGCGGCGGGTTGTTGGGAACGCCCAGTAATTGCAAGCTTTCGGTTGTTTGCAGTGATGGAATGCTGCATAGAAAGCCTTGCTTTCTTAACGTATGAACCGAGCATTCTCAGGTCTGGTCGAGGAATGACTGATGCGTCTGTATGGGGTAATGCTGTTCTGGATCGTGTTCTTCAGCGCGTCGCTGCAGGCTGAGACCTTGTTCGATCCATTGCCCCGGGCGGTGATCCTGAACGACGCGCAGGAGAAGGTCTCGTTACACTCGGTGAGCTACCTGCAGGCTTCCGCTACCCTGACCTTCGAGCAGGCAGCGGCGGCAGGGCTTGAGGATCGCTGGCAGTCACTGGGGGATGAGACGGTCAATCTGGGTCGGCAACAGATCGGTGCCTGGCTACGCTTCGAAGTGCACAACCCCACCGATCGCGCTCAGCAGCGCTACCTGGTGATTCAGCCACCCATTCTCAATCAGGTCGATGTGCGGGTTCGCTCCCAGTCCAGCGAGTCATGGGGGCCGGTCGAAACCGCTGGGGATAGCTTGCCCATGAGCATACGTTCCCTCAAGGAGCGGGCGTTTGTCTTTCCTCTAACCCTTTCGGCAGGTGACAAGGCGTTCGTCTACCTGCGCCTGCGCTCCTATGAGCCGATGCTGGTTCCGATGTGGCTGATGACACCGGAGCATTACCAGGCGCAGGAGAAGACTTCGCTCGCCCTGCTGACGCTCTTCTTTGGCTTCATGCTGGCCCTGCTGGTTTATAACGGCAGCCGGTACTGGCGGCAGCGCGACCCCAATCATTTATGGTATTGCCTCTACCTGGTCAGCATCCTGGGCTATGAACTCAGCCTGACCGGCATCGGCCAGCGCTATCTGTGGCCGGAGTGGCCTGCGTTTTCCATCCGAACTTATGTAGGCTTTGGCTGCTTGAGCTTTCTTACGGCCATCGTGTTTGCCCGGCGCTTCCTCAATGTGGATCGCTACCGGGGATGGCGGCTGGTCGTCCTGGGGTTGATCGGTTATTGGGCCTTGGCAGCAGCATTGATTGCTATCGAGCCGATGCTGGTCCGCTTCCTGATGATCGAGCCGGCAGGTCTTGTGAGTTGCCTGCTGGGGATTGCCATGACCCTGTCGTTGTGGCGAAAGGGCAATCCGTCGGCCAAGTACCTGGCCATTGCCTGGTCCGTACTGGCGGTGAGCACGATACTGATGCTCATGGCCATCCTGGACTGGATCACGCTGTCACCGTTTATCCTGGATGTGCAAATCATCGGCTTTGCCTTCGAGTTCATGCTGCTGTCCGTTGCGCTGGATATCCGCCATGACCATGAGGGCGCCGAGCGTTTGAACATACAGAAGGAAGCCCTTTTGGCCAGCAATCAGCAGGTGCAGCGGCATAAGCAGGCTTTGCAGGCTCAGCAGCAGACACTGGAGCGGCAGCACAAGCGTAATGAGGAGCTGCAACAGCATATCGAGGCGCAGGTGGATGTGCTCGAGCGGGCCAATGAGGCATTACGAGCAGCCAATGACGAGGTCATTCGTCTGAGTACGATCGATACCCTGACCGGAGCCTTGAGCCGTCCATGCTTCGATCGCCACTTCACCGAAGAGGTCAACCGCGCCAAGCGCAATCAGGTGGTTGTGTCGCTGGTCGTGATCGACATTGACCATTTCAAGGAAATCAACGATGCCTTTGGCAGCCCGCTCGGCGATGAATGCCTGCGGGCGCTGGCCGGTCTGCTGAAGAACTACACTAAGCGCGCAGGCGACATGGCCGCCCGCTTCCGGGATGACACGTTCGTGCTTGTCCTGCCGGCCACTGGCGAGGCTGATGCAGTGGCGCTGGCCAATCGGATCTGCGCCGAAACAAGTATGCTGCGCCTGGAGTACGGCAGTGCAACCGTCAGCTTCAGCGTTAGCGCCGGCATCGCCAGTATCGTGCCGACCCTGGACGACAGTGACAAGAGTCTGATCAACACGGCGCTCAAGGCGTTGAGCCATGCTAAACAGGAAGGCCGCAACCGCGCCTACTTTGGCGAAGTCTAAGCGTGCATGAAAAGAAAAAGGCCGGCATCAATGCCGGCCTTTTTTTATAGGCATCGATCAATGATGCCGTAGGGCATCTTCTTCGCCGCCCAGCTTGATGACTTTGGCCAGAATGATCTTCGGACCTTTCATCTTCTTGATGATGATGCGCAGGCCTTCGGCTTCCAGAACCTCGTCCTCTTCGGGTACGCGCTTCAAGCTGTCATAGACGAGACCGGCCATGGTGTCCGCTTCGACATGATCCAGGTCGATGTGCAACAGGCGCTCGATCTTGAACAGCGGGGTATCGCCACGGACGAGCAGCTTGCCGGGCTGATAGGCCAACACGCCACGCTCGGCCTTGCGGTGCTCGTCCTGAATATCGCCGACCAGCACTTCCAGGACGTCTTCCATAGTGAGGAAGCCTACGACCTTGTGGTCAGCCTCTTCGACCAGCACGAAATGCGCGCCGCCCTGGCGGAATTGCTCGAGCAGGCGGCTGAGCGGCATGTGCTTGGAGACACGCTCAAGCGGGTGGATCAACTCGTCCAACTCGAACGACTCGGCCTGGGAATCCAGTCCGGCGATTGCCAGCAACAGGTCCTTGATATGCAAGACACCGATGAATACGTTCTCTTCCTCGTTGTAAACCGGGTAGCGGCTGTACTTGTGACGACGGATGATGGTCAGGATCTCTTCCAGCGAGGCCGTGTGGTCCAGGTAGATGAGGTCCTCACGTGAGTTCGCCCAGTCCACCACTTCCAGTTCTTCCAGCTCGACCGCCGACGCCAGCACACGCATGCCTTGGTCAGTAGGATCCAGCGCGCGGCTGGAGTGCAGAATCAGCTTGAGCTCATCACGGCTGTAATGGTGCTCGTGATCGCCATTGGACGAGCCCTGGCCGGCGATACGCAGAATGGCGTTTGCGCTGGCGTTGAGCAGCCAGATGGCGGGATACATCAGCCAGTAGAACAGGTATAGCGGGACGGCTGTCCACAGCGATAGCAGATCCGGCTTGCGGATAGCCCAGGACTTGGGCGCCAGCTCGCCGACCACGATGTGTAGATAGGAGATGATAAAGAAGGCTGTAAAGAACGCGATGCCATGTACAAGCTCAGGCGTATCTACTCCAGCCATGCGGAGCAGAGGCTCCAGCAGCTCGGCAAAGGCAGGCTCGCCCACCCAGCCCAGACCCAGGGAGGCCAGGGTAATACCCAACTGGCAGGCGGACAGATAGGCATCGAGCTGGCTATGCACGGTACGCAGGATACGGCCGCGCCAGCCATGGCTTTCAGCCAGACCTTCTACACGTGTGGCGCGCAGCTTGACCATGGCGAACTCGGCGGCTACGAAAAAGCCGTTGAGCAGCACCAGCAGCAGCGCAAAAAGAACAAGACCGAAGTCAGCGAAAAGTACTGAGGTATCGAAACTAGGGGAAGGGTCCATTAGGGGTTCAAAGTGATAAAAGTTGGCCCTAGCATGGGGGTCTGACGAGCGACTTTCAAGTCTCGCTCATCAGTGTTGGTGTACGGCTATTGCAGAGGCCGTCATGGAGGCCGTCTGGGAGGGTTCGAAAACACAGGTGAAAACACTGCCCTTGCCGGGAGTGCTCTCGATTTCAAGGTGTCCATGATGGCGGATCAGGACATGTTTCACGATGGCCAGCCCCAGGCCCGTACCGCCGGTGCTGGAGGCTCTGCTGGCATCCACCCGATAAAAGCGCTCTGTCAGACGGGGTAGGTGACGCGCTTCGATGCCCGGCCCGCTATCGGAAACCGACATCTGGGCACCATGGGCGTCCTGCCACCAGCGAATCCTGATCTGACCACCGTCCGGCGTGTACTTCACAGCGTTGAAAACGAGATTCGAAAAGGCACTGCGCAGCTCGGCTTCGCTGCCTTTCAAGGCCAGACTCGCGTCGGCATCCAGGGTGATCTTGTGGCCGCGCTGGCCTGAGAGCGCACGTGCATCCTGCTGGATGATTTGCAGAAGTGGCGTTACGGCGACGGGTTTGTTTTCGGCAGGGTAGTCGGTCGCTTCCAGTTTGGCCAATAGCAGCAGGTCATCAATCAGGTGCTGCATGCGGCTGGCCTGTTGCTGCATCTGGCCAAGGGCCCGCAGCCAGCGCGGATTGGTATCTTCGGCGGCGTTATCGACCAAGGTCTCCAGATAGCCGGCGATTACGGTCAGAGGCGTACGCAGCTCGTGGGAGACGTTCGCAACGAAATCCTTGCGCATCTGTTCCAGTTGATGAAGGCGGCTCACGTCCCGGACGAGCAGGAGACGATCACCTTCACCGAAGCGCGTAATCAGAATGTGAAGGTGCTGATTGGCATTCACGGGCGAAGCCAGTTCCAGCGGCTCCTGATAGTCACCCTTGTTGAAGTATTCATAAAATTTGGGATGGCGGACCAGGTTGGCGATGGGCTGACCATAATCCTGCGGCTGACGCAGCCCCAGGAGCTGTTCGGCGGCACGGTTCCACCATTCCAGGTTGCCGTTGCGGTCGATGAGGATAATGGCATCCCGCAGCGCCGCAGTAGAGGCCTGGGCACGTTCGATCACGGCTTCCAGGGCGTGGCGCTTTTCACGTTCGCGGCGCTGGGCATAATAGAGACTGTCAAAGATCTCGCCCCAGAAGCCATTGGCCTCCGGGGGTTCCACCCCTTCTTCGGCCGTGGCCAGCCACTTCTGAAGACGGACGATGTGGTAGGACATCCATATCAGATAGATGAACAGGCCGGCAGCCAGCATGGCGCCATAAGCGTCTGTCAGCCAGCCCAGGGGAAGGCAAATAACCAGGAGCAGACAGATATGGCGGGCCAGCAGTGAACGCCAATCCATGTTCAAGGCAGCACATCCCGTTTTTAAAGTTTGGTCGAGAAACGATAGCCCGTTCCGCGTACGGTCTGCACAAGATTTTCGTAGGTTTCACCCAAGGCCTTACGCAGACGGCGAATGTGCACGTCTACCGTACGCTCCTCGACATAGACGTTGCCGCCCCATACTTGATCCAGCAGCTGACCGCGGGTGTAGGCACGTTCCTGGTGC
The DNA here is from genome assembly GCF_002364655.1 of Pseudomonas sp. UBA3149. Lineage (NCBI taxonomy): Bacteria > Pseudomonadati > Pseudomonadota > Gammaproteobacteria > Pseudomonadales > Pseudomonadaceae > Pseudomonas > Pseudomonas sp. UBA3149. The sequence goes on along the minus strand of NZ_DEYV01000046.1, from coordinate 28,574 downwards.
GTCATGAAGAACTGCAGCAGACGGTATTCGGTCGGCCCCATTTCAGCCGGTGAGCCATCAATGGTTACGCGGTGGCTGATGGGATCGAGAATCAGGCCATTCACTTCAATCGGCGTTTCGCTGTCGTATGTGCCTGTACGGCGCAGTACCGCTTTCAACCGGGCGACCAGCTCGCGAGGCGAGAAGGGCTTGGTGATGTAGTCATCGGCTCCTACTTCCAGACCCTGGACCTTGTTGTCCTCGTCATCCTTGGCGGTGAGCATGATGATCGGGATCGCATCCGTCAGCTCGTCACGCTTCAGGCGGCGCGCCAGCTCAAGGCCGGACGTACCCGGTAGCATCCAGTCGAGCAGGACCAGATCGGGCTTGCGGTCGACGATTAGGGCATGAGCCTGCTGCGCATTATCTGCTTCCAGGCATTCATAACCCGCCATTTCGAGCGCAACCGCGATCATCTCGCGAATGGGCGCCTCGTCATCGACGATAAGAATCGACTTGCCCGCCATGGTTCTCCTCACTGTTCTGCACGATGCTCGCGCATTAGATAACCAAATTGTTGCAGTCATGTGACAAGTCGTCGAACACTTCTTTATCCCATAATATGGGATCAGTATTCACATATTGAGATTGCAGTTTTAAAGGAATAGAGTGAGCGCCATGTCTGATCAAAACAACAACGCGCCTGCTGGCGCTCAGGCACTGTTTCGAGGCCTGGCCGTTATCGATGCCATCGCTCAGGGCGCCCGTACGCCGGCTGCCATCGGCGAGGTGATCGGCTGTACGCGCAGCACCACCCATCGGTTGGTCAATGCACTGGTGCAGGCTGGCTATCTGCGTAGCGTTGCCGGTCAGTATCAACTGGGAGCCAAGCTTATCGAGCTGGGCTTCAAGGCCCGTGACCAGCTGCCGCTGACCAACCTGGCGCGGCCCCACCTGCAGCGGCTCGCGGCGTTGACCCAGGACACCGTTCATCTGGGCGTGCGGGAGGGCGGCGACGTGCTCTACCTGGACAAGCTTCCCGGAGCCCGCGGCCTTGAAATGCGCTCGCGCGTCGGGCTGCGCATGCCGTTGGCCCTGACCGGGGTAGGCAAGGCCCTCATGCTTGATCTGCCCGAATCCGAATGGCACCTGCTCTACGAGGAAGGCCTCAGACGGCGCGCCGGGCAACCGGGTCTGCGCGAGGACTTTACGCCCTGGCCGGACTATCTGGCCCAGCAGCAGGCTTATGCTGCGGGTGGCTACACTTTTGATCTGGAAGAAAACGAGCTGGGTATTCGCTGCGTGGCCGCTCCTATTCGCGATGCCAGCGGCGCCATCGTGGCGGCCTTGAGTGTCGCCAGCGCGATTCCCTATATGCCTGAAGCACGCCTGCGGGATCTTTGCCCGGATGTCATCGCTTGCGCACGGGCCATTTCCTTTGACCTTGGATGGACAACCTCGGGTGGAGTCAGTCATGAATGAAACGGCAACGCCACGTCTGATCGGCCTCGATTGGGGCACCTCATCACTACGCGCGTATCTGCTGGGAGATAACGGCCAGATATTGGATACCCGCTCGCAGCCCTGGGGCATTCTGCATACGCCTGAAGGTGATTTCGCCAAGGCCTTTCGTGAGCTGGTCGGCGATTGGCGCGCACAATGGCCATCCGTACCCGCCATTGCCGCCGGCATGATCGGCAGCCGGCAGGGCTGGCGTGAGGTTCCTTATGTGGACTGCCCGGCCGATGTGGGTAGCTTGGCAAAAGGCCTGCTGACGTTCGACAGCGGTTGCGGTGAGCTGAGCCTGATCCCTGGCGTGATGCAGCGCGGCGCATTGCCAAACGTATTGAGAGGCGAGGAGACCCAGATCTTTGGCGCGCTCGAACTGGAGCCCGCCCTGGCAGATCATGCCTTGCTGGTGCTGCCCGGCACGCACAGCAAGTGGGCAACGATCCGCGGTAGCCGGCTCGATCACTTTTCCACCTATATGACCGGCGAGCTGTTTGCCGTCCTGCGTGAGCATTCGATTCTGGGTCGTCCTGCGCGGGAAGAGGGCAGCGAGCCGTCCAACGACGCCTTTATGCGTGGCCTCACCAATGCCCGTGAGAGCGGGGCGGAAGGCGTTATTGGCCGTCTGTTCACCACTCGCAGCCTATTCCTGGCCGGTGATCTGCCCGCGCGCCACAGCCTGGACTACCTCTCGGGCCTGCTGATCGGTGAAGAGCTGCGCAGTGTTGTGGCCAGCCTGAAGGGAGCCGTCTGCCCACCGCTGGTATTGATTGGCGATCCGGCGCTGTGTCGCCGCTATCAGGACGCCCTGGCCTTTTTCGAAATTACCGATGTACGTCTGCTTGAGCAGGCCACCCGTACCGGCTTGTGGCGCATCGCCTGTGCAGCCGGTCTGGTGACTGCCGCCACCCCTTCTCAGGAGGATACCCGCCATGTTTGACGCCTGCATGAAACAACTGCCCCTGATTGCCATTCTGCGCGGCATTACGCCTGCGGAGATCGTGCCGGTCGGCAAGGCCCTGTACGAGGCCGGTTTTCGTCTGATCGAGATTCCATTGAACTCGCCTGAGCCTCTGGAAAGCATCCGTCTGCTGTCTGCCGAGTTGGGCAACGACTGCCTGATCGGTGCCGGAACCGTACTGACCGAGCGCCAGGTGGCGGACGTAGCCTTTGCCGGTGGCAAACTGATTGTGTCGCCCAATGCCAACCTGGCGGTGATCCGCGCGACCAAGGCGGCCGGGCTGATCAGTGCACCGGGCGTGGCAACGCCATCCGAAGGCTTTGCAGCACTGGAGGCGGGAGCCGACTCGCTCAAGCTGTTTCCGGCTGAGCAGCTGGGTCCGGCAGTGGTCAAGGCATGGCGTGCGGTTTTCCCGAAGGAAACGGCCCTGCTGCCGGTCGGTGGGATCACGCCCGACAACATGGACGTATACGTCAAGGCGGGCGCCAATGGCTTTGGTCTGGGTTCGGCTATTTACAAGCCGGGCATGACCTCTGAAGACGTCAGCCGCAGCGCGCATGCGTTTGCTGCTGGCTGGAAAGCGCTGATCGGCCAGTAATCATCGGATTTGACCTGGGCCGATCCGCCGGCCCTGAACGCATCGAGGCACAACAATGAAAATCACCAAACTGACCACTTATATCGTTCCTCCGCGCTGGTGCTTTCTGAAGATCGAAACCGATGAGGGTATTACGGGCTGGGGCGAGCCAGTCCTTGAAGGCCGCGCCCATAGTGTGGCGGCGGCTGTGGAAGAGCTGGCCGACTACCTGATCGGCAAGGACCCGCGCAATATCGAGGATCACTGGACCGTACTCTATCGCGGTGGCTTCTACCGGGGCGGCGGTATCCATATGAGCGCCCTGGCGGGTATCGATCAGGCCTTGTGGGACATCAAAGGCAAGGCGCTGGGCGTACCGGTACACGATCTGCTGGGCGGCCAGGTCCGAGAAAGCATCCGCGTCTACTCCTGGATCGGCGGCGACCGTCCAGCCGAGACAGCGGCCCATGCCCTGGAGCGCAAGGAAAAGGGCTTTACCGCTATCAAGATGAATGCCTCGGAAGAGATGCAATTCGTCGATACCTTCGACAAGGTCGATCAGGTCATCGCCAACGTCGCGGCCATCCGTGACGCCTGCGGCCCGCATTTTGGCATCGGTGTAGACTTCCACGGTCGTGTTCACAAGCCGATGGCCAAGGTCCTGATCAAGGAGCTTGAGCCCTACCGTCTGATGTTTATCGAGGAGCCAGTGCTCAGCGAGAACTATGAGGCGCTCAAGGAAATCGCTCTGATGAGCAATACACCGATTGCACTGGGCGAGCGTCTGTACTCCCGTTGGGATTTCAAGCGCATCCTGCAGGACGGCTATGTGGATATCCTTCAGCCTGACCCGTCCCATGCCGGTGGCATCACCGAAACGCGCAAGATCGCCAACATGGCCGAGGCCTACGATGTCGCCATCGCGCTGCATTGCCCGCTCGGCCCGATCGCGTTGGCGGTCAACCTGCAACTGGACGCCAACTGCTACAACGCCTTTATCCAGGAGCAGAGCCTGGGCATTCACTATAACCAGGGCAATGACCTGCTCGACTACATCAAGAACCCGGAAGTCTTCGATTATGGCGATGGCCACGTGAAGATCCCGCAAGGCCCGGGGCTGGGTATCGAAGTCAATGAAGAGTACGTGATCGAGCGTGCCGCCATCGGCCACCGCTGGCGTAATCCGATCTGGCGCCACAAGGACGGCAGCTTCGCCGAGTGGTAAGCCCTGGCCTTCAGGTCGTGAAGACGAGCCGGACGCAAGAAATGCGTCTGGCTCGGCATTTTTCACATCTTGTAACGAACCTGAGTAGAGCCTGACGAGTCACTGGAAAGCCAGGTTGATAGCAAATTCACATGCCTGCATTTGCTGAGGGACCGGCATTACAAAAACAACGCCCAAAAGGCAGGAGTCCAGTTTATGACGAGTAGTACTCATACCGCCGAGAAGACCAAGGGAACCGCGGTGTTCACCTGTATTCTGGCGGCTTTGGCCGGGCTGATGTTTGGCCTGGACATTGGCGTGATTTCAGGCGCCACGCAATTCATTCAGCAAGAATTTCAAGTTTCCGACCGCGTGATCGAGTGGATCGTCAGCAGCATGATGCTTGGCGCTGCCCTGGGTGCACTCGGTGCCGGCTGGATGTCCGCTGCCCTGGGTCGCAAGCGTTCGCTGATCCTGGGTGCCATTCTGTTCGTGTTGGGATCGGTACTGTGCGGTTTCGCCTGGTCGCCGAACTCACTGATCGCCGGCCGCTTCATTCTGGGCTTGGCTATCGGCATCGCCTCCTTTACTGCTCCGCTGTACCTGGCTGAAGTGGCGCCTGAGCAGATCCGCGGCTCAATGATCTCGTTGTATCAGCTGATGATCACGGTCGGTATCCTGGCTGCGTTCCTGTCGGATACTGCCTTCAGCTACAGCGGTGCCTGGCGCTGGATGCTGGGTATCATCGCTATCCCCGGTGTGCTGTTCCTGCTGGGTGTTCTGGCACTGCCCGATAGCCCGCGCTGGCTGATCATGAAGGGCCGCAAGAAAGAGGCACTGGACGTCCTGCACAAGCTGCGCGGCAATGAAGAGGTGATCCAGCAGGAAGTGCGTGATATCGAAGAGCAGCTGCGCATCCCGCAGCGTGGCTGGCAGCTGTTCAAGGAAAACGCCAACTTCCGCCGCTCCGTTGGTTTGGGCGTACTCCTGCAGATCGTCCAGCAGTTCACCGGCATGAACGTAGTGATGTACTACGCACCGCGTATTTTCGAAGGCATGGGTTACGACACGCATGCGCAGATGTGGTTTACCGCTGCGGTGGGCCTGACCAACGTACTGGCAACTTTCATTGCTATCTTCCTGGTGGACCGTTGGGGCCGCAAGCCGATTCTCTATACCGGTTTCATCGTCATGGCGGTCGGTATGGGCATCGTGGGCACCATGATGAACATGGGTACGCTGAGTCACGGCCAGCAGATCTTCACCGTTGCCATGCTACTGATCTTTATCGTGGGTTTTGCCATGTCGGCCGGTCCGCTGATCTGGACACTGTGCTCCGAAGTGCAGCCACTCAAAGGCCGCGATTTCGGTATTGGCTGCTCCACCTTCACCAACTGGATCGCCAACATGATCGTCGGCGCTACCTTCCTGACATTGCTCAACGTCATCGGCAACGCTGCAACCTTCTGGCTGTATGGCGCACTGAACGCCTTCTTCATCCTGTTGGTGTTCTGGCTGGTTCCGGAAACCAAGGGTGCAACGCTTGAGCAGATCGAACGTAACCTCATGAGCGGCAAACCACTGCGCGATATCGGGCAGTAACGTTTGCAGGAGACCACCGGCGGCTATCGCCGGTGAGTCATCCCCGTTGTGTATAACAAGTCCAAGACAGGTGTAACGGTGATGCAACATTCTTCAACCCGCACGGCGTACAGCCAGACCCAGGCCCAGGTGCAAGCCCAGCCTGCGTCACGCTCGCGCTACTTCATCATGGTCTTGCTGTTCGTCACGGTAGTGATCAACTACCTGGACCGCAGTAATCTTTCCATCGCCGCCCCCCACCTGGCTCAGGACTTGAACATCGATCCCGTGCACATGGGGCTGATCTTGTCGGCGTTCGGCTGGACCTATGCCGCCATGCAGATCCCGGGCGGCTGGCTGGTGGACAAGGTGTCTCCGCGAGTGCTGTACCCGATTGCCATTGCGCTCTGGTCCCTGGCAACCATCGGCCTAGGCTTTGTCGGCAGTTTTATCGGCCTGGTAATCCTGCGTCTTGCAGTCGGTGCGCTGGAAGCGCCGGCGTATCCCATCAACAACCGGGTGGTAACGACGTGGTTCCCGGAAGGGGAGCGCGCCACCGCCATCGGGTTTTATACGTCCGGACAGTTCGTCGGGCTGGCGTTCCTGACCCCAGTACTCATCTACCTGCAACAGACGTTCGGCTGGCACATGGTCTTTGTGGTAACAGGCGGGATCGGTATCGTCTGGGCGGCGATCTGGTATCTGATCTACCGTGAGCCAAAAGACTTCAAAGGTGCCAATGATGCCGAAGTGGCGCTGATCGAGCAGGGCGGCGGCCTTGTAGATCTGGAGAAAAAGAATCAGTCCCGCGCTGCGTTTCGCTGGGCGGATCTGTGGGCCGTGCTCAACAAGCGCAAGCTGTGGGGCATCTACATTGGTCAGTTCTGCCTGAACTCTACGCTGTGGTTCTTCCTGACCTGGTTCCCGACTTACCTCGTCAAATACCGGGGCATGGATTTTATCAAGGCGGGCTTTCTGGCTTCGGTGCCGTTCCTGGCGGCGTTTCTGGGCGTTATTTGCTCGGGTCTGCTATCCGACTGGCTGGTGCGCCGTGGTGTTTCGCTGGGCATGGCACGCAAGCTGCCCATCATCAGCGGCCTCTTGATTTCCACCTGCATCATCGGCGCGAACTTTGTTGATACGCCGGCGCTGATCATTGCCTGTATGGCAATCGCCTTCTTTGGTAACGGTCTGGCCTCGATCACTTGGTCAATGGTGTCGGCCCTGGCACCTGCACGCCTGTTAGGGTTGACGGGAGGCATGTTCAACTTCATCGGCAACCTGGCATCCATCAGTGTGCCGATCGTGGTTGGCCTGCTGGTGGATAGCAACAACTTTGCCCCGGCTATCACCTATATCGGCATCACGGCATTGGTCGGCGCGCTGAGTTACGGGCTCGTCGTCGGCAAGGTCGAGCGCCTCGAAGAGTAATAACCCTCAAGTCAGGGTGCCGGGCAGGCACCTTGACCTACCTCTCGTTTCCTGTCTCCAACCCCGTAAATCCGAAATCCGACACATGCAAATGTGCAGGGTTGTTCTACACTTTTTTCACGCTGCTAAATCGTTTCAGCCAAAGGGCAGCGAGGTATAACAACAAACAAAAAGGAAATCGGACATGAACGCATCTGCTCTGCTTGCCAGCTTCGGATTGCTGGCAGCTGCCTCTCCAGCGTTTGCCTGGGATTACACGCTGATCGACTCGAACAAGCCTGCTGAAAACTGGAGCATCACCAGCGAGCAGCTTGGCGTCAAAACGGACAAGCCTTTTTCAATTACTCTCAAGACGTTGCATGGCGGTCGTCAGGAAGGGGTAAGCCTGATCGAAATCGATACCGGCGCAATGAAAATGACCGTTGTACCAAACCGCGGCATGAACGTGCTTTATGCCACTGCCGGTACTGTACGACTGGGGTGGGACTCGCCTGTGCATGAGGTCGTCAACCCAGCCTTTATCGAGCTCAATGGTCGTGGCGGGCTGGGCTGGCTGGAGGGTTTCAACGAGATGGTAACCCGTTGTGGCTACGAGTGGGTTGGCCATCCGGGCATGGATAATGGAGAGTTGCTGACACTGCATGGCCGTGCGGCCAATATCCCGGCGTCCAAGGTCGTGCTGACCATCGACGAAAAGCCGCCGTATGCCATTCACCTGAAAGGCGAGCTGCGCGAGCAGGCATTCAAGAAGGTGGATTTTCTGGTCGATACTCAGCTGACCACGCAACCGGGCGCCACCCAGTTCACCCTGCATGACCGCCTAACCAACCAGGGCGACTACGAGAAGGAATACCAAGCCCTCTACCACAGCAATTTCGGTACGCCACTGCTGGAGCAGGGTGCCAAGTTCGCCGCGCCAGTGCGTGAGGTCTCGCCATTCAACGAGTACGCCAAGCGTGACCTGAAAGATTGGCAAACCTACCGGGGCCCTACCAAAGGCTTCGACGAGATGGTGTACAACCTGTTTCCTTATGGAGATGCCCAGGGCAACAGCTTGGCGGTATTACATGATAAAGCCGGCAAGCAGGGCGTCAGCCTCGCCTTCAACGTTAACCAGTTACCTGCCTTTTCCCTGTGGAAAAACACGGACACCCAGGGGCAGGGTTATGTGACCGGTCTGGAGCCAGGCACCAGTTTTTCCTATAACCGACGCTTCCAGCGTGACTTGAAGCTAGTACCCAGGATCGGGCCAAAAGAGACTCGTGACTTTGAGATCACCTACAGCCTGCTCAGTGATGCGGGTGCGGTAAACGAGGCACTCAAGCGTGTCGATACGATCCAGCAAGGCCGCCAGACCGATGTACGTGAAACACCGCTGGTGGACCTGAGCAAAGAGAAATAGTGACGGTAAATGAAAAAGGGCCACAGACGTGGCCCTTTCTTTTAGCGCTAGGGTAGGGATCAATCGTCCCAACGACCGTGGCGCTTCCAGTGTTTCTTGTGGTGACCACGGTGCCAGCCGTTGTCATGGGCATAACGGCGGTCATCGTAGCGACGGCCACTGTGGTGACGGTCGCCCGAATCGCCCATGCTGCTGCCGAGAGCTGCACCGCCGCCGCCGCCCAGGGCGGCACCTACCATAGCGCCTGTGCTGCCGCCTACGGCCTTGCCCAATACGTTGCCACCCGCGGCGCCAAGACCGCCGCCAATGGCTGCTTCTGTTTTATCGCCACGCTTGGCGCCTACCGCACCGCCCGCAGCACCACCCAGACCTGCACCGATCGTGGAGCCTGTGCTTCCGCCTACGGCATTTCCTACAACCGAGCCTAACACCCCGCCTAGCGCACCACCGATACCGGCCTGCATATCGTCGCCCGCCATCGCGCTAGTACCTACCAGGCTCAGGGACAACAGAAGGATCGAGGAGTACTTCATAATCAAAACTCACTGTGAGGATGATGGCGCCGATCCTCGTGATTACCGCTTCGCTTGGCAAGTGGAATCTGCTTAAGGGTGCGATAACTTCCACAAAAGGCAAATGTATGAATTTATTACAGAAACTTTATTACGGAACGGTAGTCTGCACCTTTTTATCTTGATCGAAATGTAGCGGAAAAGGGCGGGTTTACGCTCTAAAGCGCCTCTTTCCAGTCAGCCAGTCATGCGCTGATCAGGCCTCTCCCCAGACCTCACGGGCTACGTCTACTACGTGTTGCAGCTTGGCCCACTGTTCCTCTTCCGAGAGCAGGTTGCCTTCCTCTGTCGAGGCAAATCCGCACTGCGGACTCAGGCAGAGCTGGTCCAGGTTGGCATACCGCGAGGCTTCCTCGATACGGCGTTTGAGAGCATCCGGACTTTCCAGTTCGCCGCTTTTTGTCGTGACCAGTCCCAATACAGTCTGACGCTTGCCCTTGGGCAGGTAGCGCAGGGGTTCGAAACCACCGGCACGCTCGGTATCGTACTCTAGGAAGAAAGCATCGATATCCGTGTTGCCAAACAGCACTTCCGCCACCGGCTCGTAGCCACCTTCGCTGATCCAGGTCGAGCGGAAGTTGCCCCGGCAGACATGCAGGCCGATGCGCAAGTCATCCGGGCGACCAGCCAGCGCCTGATTGAGCACGCTTGAATAGATCTCGGCCAGACGTTCCGGATCATCACCGCGCTCGCGGGCGGCGGCCTTTTCCTTTTCTGAGCAGAGGTAAGCCCAGACGGTGTCATCGAGTTGGAGATAACGGCATCCCGCCTCGTAAAAAGCATTCACGGCTTTCTTGTAGGTGCTGGCAAGGTCAGCAAAAAACTCTTCCATATCCGGATAGACGCTTTCACTGATGTTCTTTCGTCCGCCCCGGAAGTGCAGCACGCTAGGGCTTGGAATAGTCATCTTGGCCACACTGCGAGTAGTAGCGCTGGCCAGAAACTTGAAGTCCTCCAGCATCGGATGTTGGGTAAAGTCTAATTTACCCGTGACCTTGATCCCTCGGGATTTGGTCTGTTGGCCGTGGAACTGAATACCCTGGTCTGCCTCGTAGCCTTCTACGCCGCCAAGTTGCTCAAGAAAGTCGAAATGCCACCAGGCGCGGCGGAACTCTCCATCCGTCACTGCAGGAAGTCCGAGGGCTTCCTGTTTGGCGACAATCTTGCGGATCTCATCATTCTCAACCGCACGCAGTACGTCTCGCTCCATTTCTCCGGTCTGATAGCGGCGACGGGCCTCCTTCAGAATCGGGCTGCGTAACAGGCTGCCTACAGAGTCGGCACGAAAACGAGGGAAGTGGCTGGACATAGACTTACCTTGCGACTAGCTAAATGAATATGTCTCATGATCATTCAGTAGACTAAACATTTCTAGCGTCTATGCTTCATGGTCACTATCAAGATCATTCATGAAGGTACTGTTTCAGCCTGGCTGAAGGTAGGGATACACATGCTTCGAAAAGCAAAAGACGATGAATATGAGCACATGGTTTCGATCTGGCTGGCCGCCTCCATCCTGGCCCATGATGGTGTCGCGCCCGACTTCTGGCGTAGCCAGCGGCAGGATATGAAGGAAAAGTACCTGCCCAGCGCCGAGAACTGGGTATATGTACGGGACGATACGGTTCTCGGGTTCTTCTCGCTGCAACAGAATGTGCTGGCAGCCTTATTTGTCGACCCGGACCACCAGGGCAAAGGCATTGGCAGCGCGCTGCTGGAGCACGCCAAGTCCCTTGAGTCGCGCCTCGAACTGTCTGTCTATAGCATGAACAGCCGTGCGGTAGCCTTTTACGAGCGGCATGGTTTCAGGACTATGGACGAGCGCTTCGATGACATGACGGGCCAGTGGGAAAAGGTCATGCACCTGAAGCCTAAGCTGGAAAGCCGTCCCGGCGCGAATGATCGGGACGGCTCGTCGCTGGGTTAAACCGTTACGACGATCTTGCCAACCTGCTGATTGGACTCCATGTACCGGTGCGCCTCAACGATCTGGTCCAGCGGGAATGTCTTAGCAATCTGTGGCTTCAGCTTGCCCTGGGTCAGGCCGTCCAGAATGAAGTGTTTGGCCTTGGCCAATCGATCAGCATCCTGAGTGATTTCGAACAGCTGATAGCCGCGAATGGTCAGGTCCTTGCCCAGCACATCCATCACTGGCAATGACAGGTTTTCAGTGCTCAAGGCACCGTACTGGAAGAAAATGCCCAGGAACGAGAGCGCTTTCAGAATCTTGGGCACGTCCGGCCCACCCACTGGATCAAAGGCGATGCGTGCGCCCTTGCCATCGGTGAGCTTTAGCACTTCATCCGTCAGATCCTGTTCTTCCGTTGCGATGACATGTTTCGCGCCTGCCTCAAGCAAGGCCTGTCGCTTGTTACTCGTCCGGGTGAGGGCAATCGGTGTTGCACCGACAAAATTGGCAATCTGGATTGCAGCGAGGCCAACACTGCTGGAGGCCGCACGAACCAGAACGGTATCGCCCGCCTTCAGTCCGGCAATATCGACCAGCGCGCCATAGGCCGTGGTAAACATCATCCAGGTAGCGGCAGCCTCTTCGAATGAAAGCGTGTCGGGGTGCTTGACGACGGCATGGGCGGGCGCATTTACCAACTCTCCGTACAAGCCATACTGTTCGAACGAGAATGCCGGTATGACGCTTACGGTGTCGCCTACGGCAAACATAGTAACACCCTCGCCAACCGCCTCGATAACACCTGCCGCCTCGTACCCAAGGATGGCCGGAAACACGGGCTGATGCGTGTATTGGCCAGCGCGATACATAGCTTCAGCACGGTTCAGGCCCAGCGCCTTGGTGCGAATCTGTACTTCACCTGGCTGAGGTGGGCGGACGTCTACGTCTTCAATCTTGAGTACGTCTGGGCCACCGGTTTCATGAAAGCGTACGGTACGGGGCATGGAGCACTCTCCCTTGTTAAGTCTGAGTTCTCTTGAGTCCTCACGGCTCAAGAGGTTCATGGGAAGGGAAGTGCGGCAAGACATATTCAGCCAGTTCCTGAACCACTTCCTTGGCCGGGCGGCGGGACGACTTCAGATTCAAAGCGGCGTGGTTCACCCCTCGGCGTTGCATATGCTCAAGATAATCCACCAGGTAGCGACGACCAATCCTGAGTCCGGCATGAATAGGCATGGGGGCCTGGTCCGGATCTTCAGCCAGATCGAAGAACATGCCCTGGGCAAAAGGCTTGAACGTCTCTTCGCCCGTGACGCGCTTGATGGTTTCGCGCCACAACGTGGTAATGGCCGAGACATGCTCGACGCCAATGAAATAGTAGAACCAGCCGTCGGCATTGGCGGCAATCCAGTCCATTGCCTGACGGCTACGACCTGTAACGAAGGCAGGGATGCGTCCGTTGAATGGCTTAGGGACCAGATCGGCCAGCCCCTGCAGATCGCCAAAGCGGTCGAAATCGCCGTTGGGGAAAGGCGTTTCGCTGGCCAGGCGGAACATCTCGAACGCTTCGCGGAAACGGTCGCCGCGCTGCTCGTACTCATCTTCCAGGCCAAAGGCGGGATACTCGACAGGTCGATCTCCCGAGGCGATACCCAGCACGAGCCGCCCGCTGGAGAGCTGGTCGACCGAGGCGGCCATTTTGGCCAGGTGCAGCGGGTGGCGCAGGGTGATAACGGCACTGCCGGTCGCCAGCGTAATACGTTTGGTGGTGCCGGCCAGAAAGCCCAGGTAGGTAAACGCCTCGAAGACCTGCCCCATGTCGCCAAAGCCTGGATCGTAAAACGGTACGTCTCTGGCCCAGAGCGCAGCGAAGCCTAACTGATCGGCCAGCTGCGTCAGCTCGGCGTGATGCTCAAGCGATGGTCCCGGCTCGTTCGGGTAGCTTGCCACCGGCAGAATAAAGCCCAGGGTAAGCCTGTCCGGCGCAAAGACCCGGTTAAACCCATTGTGGTGAGCGAAGGGATGATCGAGGGGGAGCGATGCAGCGTTCATAAGGTTCCTGGGTCCCTGAGCCTGATATCCATGATGACCGGTCTTCCATGAGTGTAATCGGTAGGCAATGGAGTCTCATGGGTTGTTCGAGTTCGAAAAACAATTTTTCCTGTACGGCAATCAGTCCGGCAGGTGGGGCGGTATATGTGCTGCAGATAGAAACCGAAGTTTCGGCCACCGGCACGCCCAGCCTTTCTCGTGCTGTCGTTGCCTGAAGACATCCGGTTTGTAACGTTTGGGGTTCGGTGTAACGTGCAGCTTGAAGAGACCATGCTGAACAAACGGGCTGGCGATTTCGATCTGTCCGCTAGTCAGGAGGCGGGCCGCTAAGGCCGTTTCCATCTCCACCCAATAGCTCATGGCATCCAGGCTGCTGTGATAGGGCGCATCCCCGTTACGCTTATGCATGCGGGCCTGATTCTTGACGGACCAGGGCAGGGCCGCACAGGCCCTGAGCCGGTTCTCAAGTTCAGTATCTCTCTCAGGGTCACGGCAGACAGGGTCAAAATAGATGATGTCGATGTCCGTCAGCGGGGTAGGAACCGTGTAACCGTGCAGGTGATCCCAGACCAGATTGCGCACAAATCCGGCGGCTACCCAGGCATCCGGCAAGTGCAACTGAGCAACACAGGCCAGCACTTGGCAGCGCAGCGGATCTTCAGCTATCCAGTCAGGGAGGCGATACATGAGAAGGAGAGGGAGGCCTTGGACCCTTCAGTGTAGAGCCCGGCCATAAAAAATCAGCCTGCCGTCTATGCAGACGGCAGGCTATTCGCTCGGTATCAAGCGACCGATGCAATCGTGTTGCTATGTGCTGGCTCGACGCGAATGGCTACGAACTTGGAGGTAGGCGTAAAGCTGTCCTTACCGTAGCTTTCCAACGGCACCAGCGGATTGGTCTCGGGATAGTAGGCAGCCGCCTGACCCTCAGGAATATCGAACGGAAGCAGCGTAAAGCCACTGACACGACGCTCGATCCCATCGTCCCACAGCGAGACCATGTCCACCTTCTGGCCTGGCTCATAACCCAGGCGGCGGATGTCCGCTTCGTTGACAAAGACCACGTCACGCTGACCTTTTACACCCCGGTAACGGTCATCCAGGCTGTACACCGTTGTGTTGTATTGATCGTGCGAACGCATGGTCTGCAGGATCAGGTCAGGCTTCTGGCCATTCCGGCGAGCCGCTTCCGGGATCAGATTCTCTGGCAACTGGCTGGGCGCAAAGTTGGCCTTGCCAGTCATCGTGTTCCAGACGCGATCACGTGCCTTGTTGCCCAGGTAGAAACCGCCAGGATTGTCCAGGCGCACGTTGAAGTTCTTGAAGCCCGGGATCACATCGGCGATCAGGTCGCGGATGCGGTCGTAGTCTTCAATCAACCACTCCCAATCCACAGGGTGGTTGCCCAGTGTTGCCTTGGCAATCCCTGCAACAATGGCCGGCTCGGAGCGCATCTGGCGAGACAGTGGCTTGAGCACGCCTGCCGAGGCATGGACCATGCTGAAGCTGTCTTCTACCGTAATGGCCTGCTTACCGCTGGCTTGCAGATCCAGCTCGGTACGGCCAAGGCATGGCAGGATCAGCGCTTGCTTGCCTGTCACCAGATGGCTACGGTTGAGCTTGGTCGCGATGTGTACAGTCAGGTCGCAATTGCGCAGTGCCTGATGAGTCCGCGGTGTATCCGGTGTCGCCTGGGCAAAGTTGCCGCCCAGTCCGATAAAGACCTTGGCATCGCCCGCCAACATGGCAGCGATGGCCTCCACCGTGTTATGGCCGCGCTCACGGGGTGCCTTGAAGTCGAAGCGCTTTTCCAAGGCATCGCTAAGCCAGGCCGGAGCCTTCTCATCGATCCCCATGGTACGGTCGCCCTGCACATTGCTGTGACCGCGAACCGGGCACAGGCCAGCGCCCGGCTTGCCCACATTGCCGCGCAGCAGTTGCAGGTTGGCGATTTCCTGAACGGTGGGCACGGAGTGGCGATGCTGGGTCACACCCATGGCCCAGCAGATGATCACTCGCTCAGCCCTGGCATACATGCGCGCAGCCTGCTCGATCTCCGCCAGGGCCAAGCCTGACTGCTCTACAATCTGTTCCCAGGACGTAGCATCCAACACGGCCAGATAACTATCGACACCCAGGGTGTGCTTCTGAATGAAGTCATGGTCGAACACCGGTGACGTGCCGTTCAGCTGCGCCTCACGCTCCCATTGCAGCAGGAATTTGGCTATCCCACGCATGGCCGCCATGTCGCCACCCAGGGCTGGGCGGAAATAGGCCGTGTTGGTCGGGCGCGAGTTGTTGGTCAGCATCTCGACCGGGCTCTGGGGATGCTGGAAGCGCTCCAGACCACGTTCCTTGAGCGGATTGAAGCTGACTACCTGAGCACCGCGCTTCACAGCGTTGCGCAACACCTCGATCATCCTTGGATGGTTGGTGCCAGGGTTCTGGCCCACCACGAAGATCGCATCGGCATGCTCCATGTCCTCATAGGTCACTGTACCCTTGCCAACGCCTATGCTGCGGCCCAGGCCTACACCACTGGCCTCGTGGCACATGTTGGAGCAGTCCGGGAAATTGTTGGTGCCATAGGCCCGCACGAACAGCTGATACAGGAAGGCAGCCTCGTTGCTGGCACGACCGGAAGTGTAAAACTCGGCCTGGTTAGGGTTTTCCAGCGCCTTCAGGTGTTTGGCGATGGTCTGGAAGGCATCATCCCAGCTGATCGGCACATAGTGATCAGTCGCCGGGTTGTAGCGCATCGGCTCGGTCAAGCGGCCCTGGTATTCGAGCCAGTAATCGCTTTGCGTGCTCAGGCTGCTGACGCTGTGCTTGGCAAAGAACGCAGCATCTACACGGCGGCTGGTCGCTTCCCAGTTCACCGCCTTGGCGCCGTTCTCGCAGAACTTCACTAGGCCATTTTCCGGTGCTTCACCCCAGGCGCAGCCAGGGCAGTCGAAGCCGTGGTCCTGATTAGTCTTGAGCAGGGTCCGGATATTCTTGACGGCCTTGCCGCTGTCGAGCCAGAAGTGCACGACACTTTTCAGCGCACCCCAGCCCGCGGCAGGGCCTTGATAGGGTTTGTAAGAAGATTTTTGCTTGCTCATGACTACTCCCGATGTTCTGGAATGAGCGGCGCCGGGCTGTACACGCGAGGCGGAGACTGATGAGGTAAATGAATAAGGTTGAGACGATGCCGACGGGCCCATTCCACGGCGAGGCCAGTGGGCGCGGACAGAGTGACAAGCGTTGCCAGGTTTGCGCGAACCGCTTTGTGGATCAGCTCCAGGCTGCAGCGGCTGGTCACCACGACAAAGCCGGCACGGGTATTGATCTTCTGGCGCATCAAGGCGCCGATCAGCTTGTCCAACGCGTTATGGCGGCCGATATCTTCACGGCAAAGGCCTAGCTCACCTTCGGCATTGGCAAACAGTGCCGCATGGACGGCGCCACTACGCTGACCCAACTGCTGAGCCTCGTTGATACGCTGGCGCAGATTGGCCAGATGCTCGGCAGGTGGCAGCTGCACCTTACGCAGCCGATCCAGTTGCGGCAGTGCCTGCTCAAGCGCCTCGACGCCACACAGGCCGCATCCGCTGGTTCCGGCCATCTGGCGACGCTGGCTTTTCAAGGCCCAGAACGTCCGGCTGGAAATTTCGACCTCAACATTCAGGGCTTCACCGACGCGGCGTACCTGCATGCCATAGATGTCGTCGATGGAATGAATGATTCCAGCGCTTAAACTCAGGCCCGCAACGAAATCCTCGATGTCGGCAGGTGTAGCCATCATGACGGTGTGGCTGATGCCATTATAGGAAATGGCAACGGCACACTCTTCAGCCAATGGCGTCTGGCCAGTGACTTCCGGGTTCTTCAGCTCGGCATAGGTATACCCGTGCAGCGCTTGGCTGGCGGGCTGTTCCGAGGGTGTATCAGCATGCGGATTCGAGCGGGACATAGCAGCAATTGGCCTGCGGCTGTTTGACACAGATCAAAGCCTAAGCCTATTAAGGTGCGACGTCTAATCGCTGGTACCGATATGGCGATAGATGGGGCTTATCAAGCGACCGTTTTCATTTACTTGAGTACAGCAGGCGCGCTTCAGCAAAACAGGCTTCGGCCACTGGCAGGCGCGGCGCGGTACGCCGGATGATCAGCCCAAGCGGTGCCAGGGCTCGCCCACCCTGAATCGGAAGCAGGCAGGAGTGCTCAGTCAGCGCGTCGAACCCACCCTTGAGTGGCATCACGGCGCAACATAGTCCCGCATTGACTGCTTGCAGGAGCAGATGCACGGCATCGCTTTCCAGTACAGGCCGGGGTGTGAGGCCGCGACTGCGAAAACCGTGATCGACCGATTGGCGAAAGTGCATTCCTCCCGTGAGCAGACCCAGGGGCAGATCGGCTACCCGTTCCCAGCTCAGCTCCTGCTCGTCGAACTGAAAATGACGCTGGTCGAACAACAGGCCCATTCGGGTTTCGGTCAGGGACTGGCTTTCAAACATCTGATCGTTGAGATGGCTGAGATAGGAGATTCCCAGGTCGAGCTGGTTGCTCGCCAGCTGTTCGAGAACATGCTCGGTACTCAACACTGATAACTGAAAGCGCAGATTGCTGTGCAACTGGCGCAGGTGATGCAGCAGAGGCATAGGGTCATAGCTGGCCAGGGGGACGATCCCCAGGCGCAGGGTGCCAACCAGCTGCCCTTTATAGGCGGCGGCTTCCGCATAGAGCCCCTCATGTGCCGCCATAAGGGTCCGGGCCCAGGCCAGAATACGCTGGCCCGCCTCGGTAAAGCCTTCGAAGCGCTGACCCCGACGTACCAGCTCAAGTCCCAGCTCTTCTTCAAGGCTGCGCAGGCGCATAGAAAGGGTTGGCTGAGTGACGTAGCACCGTTCGGCCGCTTGGCCGAAGTGGCGCGTTTCATCCAGGGCAATCAGGAATTTGAGCTGTTTGATGTCCATGATCAGGCGGACAGGCTTCCGGCAGCATGAAGGCAGAATCTATCAGCATAGCGCCGTAGATAGAGTAAGGAACAGAATTGAATGACGAAGGGTGCCTGCCGGGTTCCCCATGGCAGGCACGTCAGGCCGTACGTTAATCGGTGGCAGCCACCTGCTGCTGCGACCCCTGGCAGACATTGGCCATACCGCGGACCAACGCCAGCCGATGCAGAGAATCAAGTGCATGTGCCGTGGCATAGGTGCTCACCGCACGGGCTGCGACATGTGGGCAGTCCGGCGCCTTGCGTAGCGGCTCGGCAGCCTGGAGTGCATCGAGCAGCTCGTTCTGCAGCTGATCGAGCTGCTTACGAACCACGGCAAGGTCCGGGCGCGTCTTGTTGGGTGCCTTATCGATGGCATGCCAGCGATCCAGCAGCCCATACTGGACCCACTTGTTAGCCTCGATCTGATCGGAAAAGAAGCGCTGCGCATCATCGGGTTGCAAACCGTGAGCGGCGGCTTCATTACGAACCCGGGCCAGGACATCCGCCTCTCGTTGGGTGTCGAGGACCGGCTTGCCGCTGTCCCATTTGCTCAGCGCAACCTGATCGGCCGTTGAGGTGCGAGCGTTGATCTTATCAAGCAAAGGCGTAAAGCCACTCGTGTTCTGGGCAGCATTGGCCGTAGCACAGAACACAAGCGTAAGGGCAGACAACCAGACAGCGCCGCGAAGCGGCAGGGTGCGTCGAAAAGCGTTCATAGAGGCAGTCCTGAAAAGGTTAACCAGGGGACTAAACGCCGGCCCAGTGCATCATCACTCCACACTGGGTCGCGCTGAAACGTTGCGCCGCTTCGCCGGCAGGGTCAACCCAGGCATGAGGCGTCTGTGCGCGGGTCACGCTCAGGAGTGTGACGTAGCCACCGTCTCCTGGGGTGGTAGCAGCTCTCGATAATCGTCTACCGCCTCGAATTCAGCGGTGTCCCGCGGGCCCTGGCGGCTATCGGGATTGCGTACCGCCAGAAGATGAGCGATGCCATACCGCTGGGCGCTGCGCAGAACGGATAGGCTGTCGTCGATGAACAGTGTTCGGGCCGGGTCAAAGCCGAAGTCCTGCTGCAGTGCAAACCAGAACTGCTGGTCTTCCTTGGGGAAACCATAGTCATGGGAACTGATCATCCGGTCGAAATAAGGCGCAAGCTCGATACGTTCAAGCTTTAGGGAGAGCGAGTCCCGATGGGCATTGGTGATCAGGGCGACCCGCTTGCCTGCTGCCTGAATGGCAGACAGAAACGTGTCGGCATCGGGACGTAAGGCAATAAGATGGGCAATATCCCGCTTTAGTGCGGCGATCGAAAGCCCCAGTTGAGCGCTCCAGTAGTCCAGGCAATACCAGGTCAGTTTGCCGGCATTCTCCTCGAACAGTGGCTCCAGTTCGGCCATGGCCCACTCAAAGGACTGGCCATGATGCTTGGCGTAGCACTGCGGGAGATATTCCAGCCAGAAATGATTGTCGAAGTGTAAATCGAGCAGCGTGCCGTCCATATCCAGCAAGACGGTGTCGATCTGATTCCAGGCAAGGGTAGGCATGGCTTCCTCTTTTGGACTCCACCGTAACCGCGGTGAGCCATCTCTTCGTGATTACGCCAAGACAGATCGTCCCGGCCACGGATTATTAAACAAGGCGCGTTATGATAGCCGACCCGATTCGCTCAGGAGCCGTTTATGCGCCAGAAACCCGCTGTGCTTGCCCGGCAGATCGTTGCCAAGAGTCGTCTTTTCACGGTTGAAGAAGTCGAGCTGCGTTTTTCCAATGGTGAAGAGCGCACCTATGAACGACTGGCCAACAAGGGGACCGGCCCAGGCGCGGTCATGGTCGTGGCCATGCTGGACAACGAGCATGCCCTGTTGATTGAAGAATACTGTGGTGGCACCGAAGATTATCAGCTGTCCCTGCCCAAGGGGCTTGTCGAGATGGACGAGACCGTATTGGAGGGCGCCAACCGTGAGCTCAAGGAAGAAGCCGGTTACGGTGCCCGCCAGCTCGAATATCTGACGCAGCTCTCTCTGTCGCCCGGCTACATGAATCAGAAAATTCATGTCGTGTTGGCACGCGATCTTTATCCCGAGCGTTTGCAGGGCGATGAGCCCGAACCGATCGAGGTAGACAAGATCAGCCTACGCGAGCTATTCAGTCTTATGGATAATCCCCGGTTTACCGAAGGACGCGCATTGGCTGCGCTCTATTTAGTGAGGGATCTGTTGATCCAGCGTGGCGAGTTCGTCGCCTGAAATTTACCGTGCGGTCGTTATTGAGGCGGCCTCATCTGCCTGTGGAGGTTTTTATGATGGTACCCGTCTCCATTACCGCACCGCTGGTGCTCAACGTTGTCGACCTGGTCCGCCAGGCCGGTGCCGCAATCCTTCCTTTCTGGCGCAATGACGTGGCCGTGACGGAAAAGGCCGACGCCTCGCCGGTTACCGCCGCTGATCTAGCTGCCCACCGCATCATCAGCGAAGGCTTGGCCGCGCTGACCCCTGACATTCCGGTACTCTCGGAAGAAGCGTGTGATATTTCGCTGGAGGAGCGTGCCCGCTGGCGCTGCTGGTGGGTCGTCGATCCGCTGGATGGCACTAAGGAGTTCATCTCCGGCAGCGAAGAGTTCACTGTCAACATCGCCTTGGTGGAAGAGGGGCGCGTTGTGTTTGGTGTGGTCGGTGTGCCCACCCGTGACCTGTATTACTGTGGCGGAACAGAAATGGGCGCCTGGCGTATACTGGGAGAGGACGGCGAAGAGATCAATGTCCGGCCTACACCTGTACAGGGCTTTACCGTCGTTGCTAGCCGCCGACACAGCAGTCCTACTCAGGAGCGACTTCTGGCTGGGCTGGGTGAGCATATGGGCGAGATCAAGCTGGCCAATGTTGGTAGCTCGCTGAAGTTCTGCCTGCTGGCTGAAGGTGCGGCGGACTGCTATCCCCGACTGGCACCAACCTCCCAGTGGGACACAGCAGCGGCTCAGGGAGTCCTAGAGGGAGCGGGTGGCATCGTGCTCAACCTGAACGGTGAGCCACTGACATACGAGGCGAGGGAGGATTTTCTCAATCCCTACTTCCTGGCCTTGCCGGCCGAGGCACATTGGCGGGACACGCTCGTTGAGCTGGCATCCCGCCAGGCCTGATATTACTTGTGCAGCACGTACTGCCCGGTGAAGCGCACGCCGTCTTCACCGTTGGCGGCCAGAATACGTGAGTGCAACGTCAAGCGGCCACGACCGCGACGGCGGAACATGGTCTCGAAACGCTGCCAGTCACGCTCGTCCGGCGCATCGCACAGCGCAATGGCGTCTGTGGTCACAGGCAGCGGATAGGCAATCTGACCTTCCTGAATCACGATATGGCCTTCCTCTTCCAGGCCTGCTTCGCGCAGGCGCAGGTAGAGCCAGCCCCAGCCCGCCAGTACGGCGATGCAATAGAGGCTTCCACCAAACATCGTGTGGGCATGATTGACGTTAGCATCGAGCGGCGCATGCAGACGCAGGGAATGCGCTTCCCAACTCTTCACCTGTAGGCCAAGGGCCTGAGTGATCGGGATATCGCGGTACAGCAGTGATTCCAGGTGGCGGCAATCGCGTTCCATGCCGGGGTCCTATAGAGCAAATGGCGGGGGTAACAGGGCAGACGCAAACATTGACTTGCAAGTCACGTCCGGACTTCATTGTGCCCTAATCGAGGACGTTCAGGGGAGACACTCGGCAGACGGAAGCGAAAACGAGCACCACCTAACGAAGAATCATCAATTGTCAGGGCGCTGCGGTAGCCTTCAAGGATATCCTGCACGACGGCCAGCCCGATGCCTTGACCAGGGTGGCGGCTGTCGATGCGTACGCCTCGCCGCAGGACGGTCTCGCGTCGCTCGGCTGGAATACCGGGGCCATCATCCTCGATATCGATGATCCAGCTGTCGTCGATGAACTCAGCGCTGACCTGTACTTGAGTCAGGCACAGGCGATAACCGTTCTCCAGCAGGTTGCCAAAGACTTCCAGCATGGCGGCTTCCTCCGCCTGAACTTTCATACCCGGCGGGAAATGCAGTGACGCCTGGACTTTCTTCTCGGCGTACACCTTGTCCAACGTACTGAACAAGGACTCCACGAGCGGCTGCAGTTCCAGTGGCCGGCTCAATACCGCACCGCGCCGTGTGGCACGTTGCAGCTGGAAAACAACCTGTTGATTCATGCGCTCAATCTGAACCTGAAGCGCAGACACCTCATGCTCCAGGCTGGGTTTTCGGCGCAGGTCTTCTGTCACGCCCTGCAGAACGGCCAGCGGGGTCTTCAGGCTATGGGCCAGATCACCCAGCGTGTCGCGATAGCGCTCCCGTTGCAGTCGCTCGAAATCGAGAAGGCGATTGAGGGAGCGGATCAGGCGGCTAATCTCGCTAGGTACATTCTTCTCGTCGAGCAGATCACGCTGGTCAGTCTCGATGGCATCCAGCTGGCGGCTCAAGCGATGCAGCGGACGCAGGCTCCAGTGCAGTCCTACCGCCAGAAGAATCAGCAGGGCAAACAAGACGCCGCTTAACCAGAGCGTAACCTGATGCATAAAGCCGCTGCGCAGGCGATCGTATTCCTCGGCCGGCTGCATGGTGACGATACTGAAGCCTGCTACGGGCGGGTTGCCCAGCAAGACCTCTCGGTCAAAGACGAAAAAGCCGCGCCCCTCGTCATCCGTAGTCTTGACCAATTTAACGCCGGTCCCGTCGAAGGTGGGCCGGTAGTTGGGGCGCTCGCGTACGGCGGAGCGGGAGCGCCATAGCAGGCGACCGTTCTGGTCGTATACATAACCCAGGATCGGCGATTGTGGGCGATCAAAGACCTCCTCCGCGATCATTTCCGGCATGGCCAGACGCCCATCAATGGCCCGGGCCGCACCAATCAACGTGTTGGCGTTAGCCTCAAGGCGCGCCGCCACAAAGTTTTCTACCGTCCCGTCAAACGCCTTGCCAATGGCTGGGATCATCAAGCCCAGGCAAATGATGACCAGAAGCGCCGCACTCAATAGCAGGCGCAGGCGGAACGATCGAATCATTGGCAGCGCTCGGTAAACAGATATCCACGTCCGCGGACGGTCTCGATGGGCTGCATACCGCATGACGCTTCCAGCTTGCGTCGCAGACGGCCAACCAGTACCTCGATGACATTGCTGTCATGCTCGCCGTCATCGTCGTAGAGCTGCTCCATGAGGCGCTCTTTCGTGATGACCTGCTGATGGTTGCGCATGAGGTATTCAAGCAGACGATATTCATAAGCGGTCAGCTGCAAAGGCTGCTCTTCATTGAAGGCCTGCTGGCGACCAAGGTCCAGGCGCAGATTACCGGCCTTGATGCTGGGTTGGATGAAGCCGGCCGAGCGGCGCAGCAATACATTCAGGCGCGCTTCCAGCTCTTCGAACTGAAACGGCTTGACGACATAGTCGTCGGCACCAGCGCCCAAGCCTTCCACCTTGTCCTGCCAGCTACCGCGAGCAGTAAGGATCAGAATCGGCAGGGCCATGCCCTGAGTGCGAAGCTGACGGATCAGATCAAGACCGCTCATGCCGGGCAGACCCAGGTCCACAATCGCCAGGTCATGGTGGAATTCGCGTGCGTTATAAAGGGCTTCCTCGGCATTGCCTACGGCATTGACCACATGCCCAGCTTCGCTAAGGCGCACCTTGAGGTGGTGACGGAGCAGGTTTTCGTCTTCGACGACGAGAATTTTCATGGGTGTTCCTGAATGTTCGGCAAACAAAGGTCAACTCGAATCGATAGGGCATTATCCTCGACTTCTGACCAATACGGTGAGTGATGTGCCCCTCTATCAGGGCAAGTACTCGATAAAGGAGGATAAAGGAAAGGTTTCTGGATATGCGTCATTTGTATCAGACAAAAAAAACCTCTCCGATGGGGAGAGGTCAGGAGCACTTCATGGGGATCGAGAAACTGCCACTGGGGAAAGTGGCTATGCACCACCAGGGATGAACTGGCCTGTGCACAATGGAGCTGCAAGGAACATCGCCGAAGAACATGAGGAGGTTACCGATGCATGTGAACTGGCTGCGTCGATCGGAGCGGGGAACGCAACAGCCAGCTGGGGATACATCATGATCGGGCCTCCTCACTGGAGCATCTTCTGACAGTTTCAGACTACGCCAGGGTGGCTGAATACTTTCTGAATCCGTGCTGAACAAGAGCTGAACGATACGAGATCGACGTTTTTTGAACCAAAGGGCGACCAATGGTCATCTTTTACAGCGAGACAACGGCATTCTTGTTAAAGGCGCACTGAAGCTGGCCGGCTCCTGTCTATCAAGGCTGGCGTTCAGAGTTATCGCCTAAGCTAATCCACTACTAGACGATATAGATGCCGTCATGCCTGATTTTGAAACCGAGCTGTCTGATCTGAAAGCGCTTATCTACCGCTATCAACCGCTGATATTGACAGGCGCGGGTATCAGCACCGCATCGGGTATCCCAGATTACCGCGACGTCAATGGCGTGCGCCGGGGCAGGGCACCCATGATGTTTCAGGAGTTCATGAACTCCCCTGAGGCTCGAAAACGATATTGGGCCCGTAGCATGGTAGGTTGGCCCGCCGTGCGTGATGCCATGCCCAATGCCACGCACAAGGCACTGGCTGAATTGGAGGCGGGGCGGCGAATTTCGGGCATCGTTACGCAGAATGTAGATGCGCTGCACGGGAAGGCTGGCAGTCACCATGTTACGGAGCTGCATGGCAACCTGCACCGAGTCGTGTGCATGGATTGCGGCAACCGCATGTGGCGCGAGGACGTCCAGAACGAGCTGAGGGCGCTTAATCCGAATGTACAGGGTATCGATGCTGTCCTGGCACCTGATGGCGATGCCCATCTCGCAGCGTCCTATCTTGAAGGCTTTCGCCTGGCGGGTTGCCCCTGTTGCGGCAGTGAATGGCTCAAGCCGGATGTCGTATTCTTTGGTGAAGGCGTGCCTGCACATGAGGCGGAGGCAGCATGGGAGGGTGTTCGGCATGCCGATGCGCTGGTTGCAATAGGTACGTCCCTGATGGCCTATTCGAGCTTTCGGCTATGCAAGTTGATCGTAGAGCTTGGCAGGCCTCTTATTCTGATCAATATCGGCAAGACGCGCGCCGATACGATATGCACATTGAAGGTTGAGCAACCCTGTCAGGAGGTGCTGCCCTGGCTGATGGCGCAACCTTAATGGTCAGGCAAGAGAAAGGCGCCAGAGGCGCCTTTCAATAAAGCAGATTGACCGCAACTCTTTAATGCCGAATGGCGAAGCGTTCAGGCGTTTGCAGACTGATCACCGAGCTGAATGCATCGCGCAGTGGCTTGAGTTCTTCAGGGCTTTTTTCGCCACGATGAACTTGAGCAATCATGGCGAGTGCGTGCTCGATCAAATCATTGGCGGCCTGTAAATGATCCAGCAGAGAGTCAATTTCTTGCTGTGCGGATAAGCAGGAATTTGATTGAGCCATAGCGGCAAGCTTTCCATAAATGAGCAAAGTATGTTGGCTTGGTGTCGAGCAGGGTTACAGCGCACCATTAACCAAGAGGCGCACAGCCTACATTAATCAAACTATAAAATCTGATGCGGCGAGCATATAGACTGACTCTTGGTGTGCCTCGGCGACCAATGGCATTTAAAGGCCTCTTTTGCGCAGCGTTTCGCCTCACATTTATGTCGCGGAACCTTGGCTACAGTGATCCGGTTAAAGGATGCTGGGCCTTCATAAGTGAGTCGGTCGCTTGCCGTTCTGATTCAGAGAGATGGTCTCGCTTAAGGCCCTGTAAAGGGTATGCACTGGCTGCAATACACGACCACCTGCCCGTATGAGAATCCAGAGCTCACTTTCGCAATGGATCAAGGGAGCGCTTAACGGGCAGAGTTCGGGAGCTGTTTGCAATACAAAGCAGGGCAAGATGGCAACGCCTAATCCTGAGCGCACCAGCTGCGTAACGGCATGTATGCTCTGGCAGCGATACCTTGGGATGAGGGTTGGATAGTTAAGCGTGCGCCACGTGACGGTGGGGTGATCGCTGAAAGAGTCATCGAGTGATATCCAGGTCAGCGCATCCCACGGCTTATCCTGAATCTGACTTAGATAAGACGTATGTCCATACAAGGCATACGGCACTTTTCCCAGGCAGCGACCTACAAGGTGTTCCGGCGGTGTTTTCGTCAGCCGTATAGCGATGTCGGCATCCCGCCGGCTCAAGTCAGCGAAGCCGTCGGATGTCGATATTTCCAGCATCAGCTGCGGATAGTCTGGTAAGACATCTCCAAGCGCCGGGGCCACAAGATTTGCCAGTACGGATTCGGTACAGGTCAGTTGCACGGTACCCGCAATGGAGTCGGCTTCCAAAAGACTGGCCCGCGCATTGTCCAGGGCATGCTCAGCCCGTTCGGCTTGATCCGCCAACAGCAAGGCGGTAGGCGTAGGTAAGTAGCCGGTCCGTTTCTTCTCAAATAACTCAAGCCCTAATGACGCCTCAAGACGCCTGATAGAGCGAAATACGGTAGACACGTCTACGCGAAGCCGCTCGGCAGCACGTGAAAGCGAGCCCCCCCTTACCAAAGCAAGAATCAGCGCAAGATCAGAATAGTCGAGTCGATTGTGCATATGTGCAAGGACAGTCTGCCGAGGCGCCAATAGTGGTCAACAGGGGCTCTTTTTATAGTGCCTGCCCAAGAAGCAAAACTATAGAGGAGAAGTCTATGAGCGCACCGGTGAAAAACCTTATATCAGGTAGGCAAAGCGTTCGGGTTGCGCTGGTAGGTGACTACAATCCTGAGATCAAGGCGCACCAAGCCATCATCCAGGCGTTGCACTTGGCTCAAGCCGCTCTGAATATTCCCCTGGTATTCGAGTGGATCGCTACAGCTAATATAGAAGAAACGACTTTCGAAGAAGCTAATGGCGTTTGGTGCACGCCTGGAAGCCCGTATGACAATGAAGAGGGTGCGCTATCTGCTATTCGATACGCCAGAAATCACGCCCTCCCGTTTTTAGGCAGCTGCGCAGGATTTCAGTATGCATTGATCGAATATGCACGCAATGAGCTGAACCGGGCCAACGCAGCGCATGCTGAAACAGCACCGGAACGCGATGACCCGATAGTCTCTCCGTTAGCCTGTGCGCTAATAGAAAGAGGCGAACAGGTAGGATTCACTTCCAGCTCACGTATAGCCGAAGCGTATGGTGCTATAGAAAGCTACGAGGAATACCGCTGTGCATATGGTCTTAATACAACGGTCGGGCTAGAGATCTTGTCCGGCAAGCTTAAAGCTGTCGGACACAATGCTGCTGGAGAGGTGAGGGCGGTCGAACTGCATGATCATCCCTTCTTTATTGCAACACTCTTTCAATCCGAGCGTCAGGCCTTGAAGGGACGTCTGCCTCCCCTTGTTAAAGCCTTTATAAAAGCCTCTGCCACTCATGCCGTTTCGTCAGGGAGGAACAAATAATGAGTCTTCACTCTCCGCCATGCTACGCAGTCATTTTTGTTTCCAAGCGAAGTGCTCAAAAAGATAGCTATGAGGAAACAGCCGAACACATGCTCGAATTGGCCAAAAGGCAGCCAGGGTTTCTAGGCGTCGTTTCCGTGAGAGACGAAAGCGGTACAGGAATCACCATTTCTTATTGGACCGATGAAAAGGCCATAAAGGCATGGAAAGATCAACCTGAGCACCAGCAGGCGCGCAGGCAGGGTCGCACCAAGTGGTATGAAGGGTACAGTGTGCAGATCGTAAAAGTGGAGCATGCTTACTCTTTATAAGAGCAAACACAAGAGACCACGTGCTGCCAACTTAAAGAGAGGGGTCCTGTTCTGTAAAGCGGCTTAGCTCATCAGCACGAGCTTTGGTCATATCCAATAGGCAGGATGCCGTATTCAGCGCATCAATCGTACCGCCTGTTGCATTGGTATAAAGGCTACAGTTGGCGTCTCGATATTTGATCCACAACCGTTGAGTCTCTTTGAGCTTGGCTTTCTGTGGATCGCTAAAGGTAGCCATCGTGTTCTGATAGGCTTCATTTAGCCGAGTATCCTGAAGCTTTGTTTCGGCAGATATACAGCTCAGCATGTCTCTGGTGGTGCCTCTGGACTCATCAAGGCACGTATTAAAGGTAGCCGAGTAGTCCTCTTCACCCATTGCAAATGCCGGTTGAAAGGCAACAAGAGTGGTAAGTCCAAAAGCAAATAGGTAGAGCCCCATATATTCCTCGCTTGTTGGCGTGCTGCTTTTCCAAAGGATCTGGTGATAGACAATAGGGCTACTATTAAAGTGGTATGAATCAGACGTCCTGAAAGAGAAGCTCGGTACATCCATAAGAAACGCGTGTAGTAACACCTTGAGGCAGTCTAGAAGCTATATAGAGGATTTTATCGAAGCCTATTCAAATAAAGCTTGACCTGT